>NZ_JBSFRU010000261.1:0-9484 GCF_053589395.1 Nocardia sp. NPDC003345 | reverse complement strand
CTCCACACGGTCCGCCGCGGCGAGTGTGGAGTCGCTGGAGGCGGGTCGTATCGCCGAAACCGGCACGGCCGCGGAGCTGTCGGGCACCGGCGGTGCCTTCGCCCGCCTCAACCGCCAGTACGAGCAGGCGCGGCAGTGGCGAATCGCCGATGCGGTCGGATGAGTGGCGTCGGCCCCGAACGTGCGGCCCCGATCTGCGGTACGGTGCTCTTGTCTGTTAGTTCGAAATTCCGGAATAAGAAAGTTTCATGATGCGGATTCGGATAGTGCTGGCCGCGATGCTGATGCCGCTGGTCACGGGATGTGCAGGAACGGAGCCGACGGCACCGGCGTGCGGGCCGCAGCCGGAATCGGGCGTCGCCTCGGCCGACGGCTGGCTGGGGCGTATCGGCACGGAACCGGAAACCATCTCCGTGTATGTGGACGACGGGCGGGGGCAGGTCGTGCAGCGGCGGGCCGGCGAGCCGCAACCCACCGCGTCGGCGAACAAAGTGGTTCCACTGGCGGCTTATGCGCGAGCGGTCGCCGACGGTGAACTCGACCCGCGGGAGCGGGTGCCGGTTTCCGAATGGGAACGGTGGTATCTACCCGGAACCGATGGGGGAGCCCACGAACAGGCACGGGCCCGGCTCGGCGGGGAAGCCGTGACCTTGGATCAGTTGGTCAGCGCGATGATCCGGGAAAGTGACAACGCCGTACCCGACTACCTGCGCGACCGTCTCGGCGACCGGGCGTTGATCGACGCGGCGGCCGTGGGCGGATGGGAGGACTACCGGCCCTCCAGCAAGCTCGGCGAGATCATCCGGCTGCTCGAACCCGGCGGCGACGAGTGGGACACCGCCCGCCGCTACGCGAGCGACCCCGCTTACCGCGCGGATATCCGGTCGCGGCCGCTACCGGCGCTGGAAGCGCAAGCCCCGTGGGCCGAAACCACCGCCACCGCTTCCGCCCACCAACTGGCCTCCATCCATCGTGCCCTCGCCGACGGCAGCTTCGGCACCGGCGCCGACGTGGCCCAAGCGCAACTGGAATGGCAGCAACCGCCACCCGGGTACGAGGCGATCGGATTCAAAGGCGGGTCATACCCCGGTGTGCTGGCCGACGCGATCTACCTACGTGCCACCGACGGAACGGTGACCACCGCCGTGTTGCTCGACCATCGCATGCCCATCGACGTATGGGCGGAAGCGGTGACAACTATGTCCCATCAGCAAGTGCTGGTCGGGGCCATGACCGACCGGCAGATGGCGCGCCGATTAGCATGCGCGGTATGACCGATACCTCCGCCGGCCGGGTCGAATCCGAGGCCGGCCCCAGGCCGGCGCCGTGACAGATGTCGCCGCCAAACTCGCCGAGCTGGAGGCGCGGATCGCGGCCCTCGAAGGACCGGCACCCGCCGACCGCGGCGAGCGGGGCTTCGTGGAATACGGTGGCAGCGTCGATTTCGGCGGCCCGGTGGACTGGACGATCCGCTACAGCGCCACCGCGATCCGCACTCTGCCCGCACACGACCGTGTCGAGGTCCTGGCGGCCCTGGGCCATCCGGTCCGGCAGGCTTTGATCGAGGCGCTGCTGGACGGCCCACGTTCCGGTGCGGAACTGGCGGAGGCCGCGGGCCTCACCTCGCAGGGGCAGTTGTATCACCATGTCCGCGCGCTGGTATCGGCGAAAGTGATCGAACAACACGGCCGCGGCTCCTACCGCATTCCGGCGCCGAAACTCGTCCCCACTCTGATCATCATGACCGCCGCCGCGGATATCGCCGAACTCCTGCGCTGACCGGCCCGACTGCCTCGGTGTTCGGCGGCGCAGGGTCAGGCCGCGCCGTCGAACACGCGGCGGGTTTGGGTGGCGGCCAGGGGCTCGTAGTGGTCGGTGAACAGTTTCGCCACCAGTTCGCCGCGGCTGGTGACCCCGACCTTGTCGAATATCGCCTTCACGTGGTCCCGGACGGTGTGCGCGGACAGGAACAGGGCGGCCGCGATCTCGCCGGTGGACTGCCCGCGCGCGATGAGTTCGGTGACCTCCAGCTCTCGGCGGGTCAATTCGTAGGCGGCCACCACCAGCGCGGCCACGTCCGAGGACTTGGCCGGTTCGATCACCAGGGCGGTGAGACCGGGATTTCCCGCCACATCGCGCAGGCCCGAGGCATGGCAGACCAGCCAGCCGCTGGTGCCGGTGCGGACCCGGATGCGGCTGTTGTCGCCGGTCAGCCGAGCGCGCCCGGCGGTGCTGAGAATCCACACCGGCAGCGGTAGCGCGAGGCCCCCGCTCGCCGTCGTCGTCGGCCCCGGGGGCATCCGGGCGAGCAGGTCGCGCGCTTCGTCGTTGATCGACACCAGGCCGCCGGCTGCGTCGAAGAGCAGCAGGCCGGGCGCGCCCTCGGCGATCTGTCCGGTGGCGGGCCGGGCGAAGCCGCGCAGCCGTCGCGCCAATGGGCCCGACAGAGCGTGGACGAGCTCGATATCCTCGGCCTGGAACGACTTTCGCCCGCGCTCCCGGAACAGGCTCAGCTGCCCCCAGGGCTGGCCGTCCACCCGGAACACCGCCCGCAGTTCGTCCTCGAACCCGCGCGGGCACATGAAGCTGCGATACAGCGGACTCAGGCTCGGCCGATCGCCGGTCGCGGCGCGCAGCCCGGCCACCGGCACCGCGGCCCGGGCCAGATCCCGGAACAGGTTCACGTGTTCGGCGAGAAGTTCGGACTCCCAATAGGCGCCGCAGCCGCCCTCGTGCAGGTTCTCGACTCGCACCGGCGCGGTGGTGAGCCCGTTGACCGGATCGGTGGCCACCCATACGGCAGCGTCGAAGGGAATGATCCGGCGCAGCCGGGCCGAGGTTTCGGCGAACAGCGCGTGCGCGTCCGCCGCCTCGGCGACCCCGGCGAGCAAGGCAGCTGTCGCATGCGGGGTCGGTCTGCTCATGCCGCCATTCTGCCGATCGGCTCGCGCGCCCGCCATCCCTCGAGTGGGGGAGTGCCGCGATACCCGCAATCGCGGGATACCCCGGCGCGCGGCGGCGGGTGAGGCTGCTCGGCAGAACGAACGACTCGACCGAGGAGACAGCATGCATATCGGAATCGTGGGAGCCGGCGCCGCCGCGGTGGCCCTGCTCGACGCCCTGGCCGGACTCGATGCGGCGCCCGGAGCCGTCACGGTCTTCGACGGCTCGTCCGCGCTCTGGCGGGGCCGGCCGTATCAGCCGGATCTGGCGGCGGTGCGGGTGAACGCGCCGCCCCCGCTGATGTCGGTACGGGCCGGTGACCGCGAGCACTACCAGCGCTGGCTGGCCGAACAGGGTGATATGACGAGGTATCTGGACCCGGGGCTCGGGCAGCCGCTGGTGCCCCGCGCGACCTACGGCGACTACCTCGAGCAGACCGCGCGGGCGGCGATCGCCCGGCTGCGCGGCCGCGGTTGGCGGGTCGGCGTGGTGAACTCCTACGTCACCGCCGCCGGGCGAGACACGGCCACGGTGCTGCACGCCGCCGACGGCAGCGACCATCCGGTCGATCGTGTCGTGCTCTGCGTCGGAAGTGGTGGTCCGCGAGATCATTACGGCCTCACTGGAACGCCCGGGTACGTGAACGAGCCCTACCCGCTGGCCGTCACCACCGCCGGTATCCCGCCCGAGGCGGAGGTCGCGGTGATCGGCAGCGGCCTGACCGCGGTCGACGTCGTGGCGGCGCTGGCCGAGCGCGGGCACACGGGGCCGATCGGGGTGCACTCGCGCTCCGGCGTGCTGCCCTACGTGCAGCAGCGGCCGGTGCCGCTCGCGCCGGTGCGGCTGACCCCGGCCGAGGCGGTCCGGCTGGCGGGGGCCGGGCCGGTCACCTTCGCGCAACTGGTCGAGCTGATGCGCGCCGAATTGGCCGAGCACGGCCAGGATCTGGACCCCCTGACGGCTGAGATCCGGAACAGCGATGCCGAGGATCCGGTGGTGCGGCTGCGCCGCCAGCTCGGTGAGGTGGACGCACCGCACCTGGGCCGCCGATTGCTGGTTCTGGCGATTCGCGTTCTCGGCCCGATCGTCTGGCCCG
Source organism: Nocardia sp. NPDC003345 (assembly GCF_053589395.1). Classification (NCBI taxonomy): domain Bacteria; kingdom Bacillati; phylum Actinomycetota; class Actinomycetes; order Mycobacteriales; family Nocardiaceae; genus Nocardia; species Nocardia sp. NPDC003345. The sequence goes on along the minus strand of NZ_JBSFRU010000261.1, from coordinate 5,445 downwards.
CGCTTGCCGAGGACGACCGGACAATGCTGCGTACCGGATATTTTCGAACCATCAGCAGCTTGAGTTCGCCCATGGTGCCGCACAATGCCGATATCGTGCTGCGCCAGCTCGAAACGGGCCGGCTGCGGCTGCGCTCCGGCCTGACCAAGATCGAGGCCCGGCCCGACGGCGGTTTCACCGTCCACGACGACGCCGAATGGCGCGCCGACGTCGTCATCAACGCGGTCAACCCGCCCGCCTACACCACACCGGCGGAATCCGAGCCGCTACTCGGCGTGCTGCAGGCCACCGGCCAGGCCGAATTCGCACGCGGCGGCGGCGTAGCCGTCGACCCGCACACGCACCAAGTGCTGGTCGGCGGTCGCCCGGATCCTGTCTGGTATGTGCTCGGCAACCTCGCCGCCGCGTCGATGTTCATCGCGACCAACCCGCCCGGGCTGGCGGCCGAAGCCGCGATGCTGGCCCGGCGGCTCGTCGACGGCCGGGGCCGCGTCGGGTAGGCGATCCGCGGAGGGGATGGCCATCGGCGCGGAGCGGGCCGGCCCGTGCGACTGCGCCACTACCACTCTCCGCGGGTGCCGGAAGGTTATCGGCCGACGATCTGCCGACGAAACCACCTTGTCAGGATGTCGTCGACCGCCTTCGCATCGGGGCGTTGCGGTGCCGGTTCGAGACCCGGTTCGTCGGCCAGTGGGTGCGCGAGATCGGGTACGGAGACCAGTTCGGCGTTGTCCGGCCGCGTAGTGCGGTGCCGCAGGGTGTCGACCAGCGCGGCCGCGTCGGCGCGGAGGTCCGGGTGGTCCTCCCCTCCGCTGACGACCAGCAGGGCGGGCGCAGCGGTGAGTTCGGCGGCCCGGGCGACGAAGTCCAGCCCGTCCGCCACACGCTCGGCTTCGGCCGTCCATTCGTACGGGTGTCCGGCGATGCCCTCGGTCAGGGGAACCACCGAGCGGATACGCACGGCCGGGTTCACGAGCGCGACCTGCCGGATCGGGACCGCCTCCCTGCACAGCACTTCCAGCGCGACCGTGCCGCCGAGGGAGGCGCCGAGGATGCCGACCGGCGCCTCGTCGACCGGAAGCCGATCACGCAGTGCCGCCAATGCCGCGGGGAACTCGTCGGCAGCCTGCTGAGCGAAGGGGGCGAGGAAGGCGAGTAGCGCGTCCCGGCGGGCCAGTTCGAGCACGGCGTCGACGCGGCCGTCGACCATCCGGGCGCCACACATCGGCATACCCAGATGGACCCGCCAGGCCGGCACCCCGGCCATCGGCAGGGCCGCGGCGAACGCCGCGTCGGTGCGCGGCGCGTCCAGCATGTGCCACGTCACGATCAGCGGTGCGGGCGCGTCGACTCCGCCGGCGGGTGGCAGCGCCGTGTAGGGGACTCCGGCAGCGGTTCCGGTGATCGTTTCCATCGCACTCCTCGGTTCGCCGAGTCGCGGGAGCCGACCGTACCGGCCTCGGCGCGGATATCGTTGGGCCTGTCTCGGGTCGAGGGCCTCGACGGTCGTCTGGAATTGTAAGGGGCGCCCGTCTCATCGCTGTCGACTCCGCACGCCTGCGTCTGCCGCCGCGTAGACGATGTCGTATGACGGTGAGCGTATGAACCATGTGCGGTCGGATCCGGCGTCTGTGTAATGGGCTCGAGGCCCGGTTTCGCCGCAATTCCCTGTCGGCCACCCCCGGGCCCATCCTCCACCCCGAAATCAGGAGAAAGCCTTGATACGAGCCGATCTCGCCATATCTCTGGACGGCTTCGCCGCCGGACCCGGGCAGGATCTCGACCACCCCTTCGGTGTCGGCGCGGACGCGTTGACCGCCTGGATGTTCGAGACCGAACAGCCGGGACGGGAAGCGGATAAGGAGTTCCTGTCCGCCGGCCAGGCCGGAATCGGCGCGTACATCATGGGCCGGAACATGTTCGGACCCGGTCGCGGGCCGTGGGACCTCGGGTGGAACGGCTGGTGGGGGCCCAATCCGCCCTATCACGCGCCGACGTTCGTCCTCACCCACTACGAGCGCGAACCGGTCGCCATGGAGGGCGGAACCACCTTCGAGTTCGTCACCGGCGGTATCGAGGCGGCTCTGGTTCGGGCACACGAGGCCGCGGGCGGTAAGGATGTGGCGATCGCCGGTGGCGCGTCGGCGATCCGCCAGTATCTCGCTGCCGGTCTGCTCGACGAACTCGTCCTGCATCTGGTTCCGGTTGTGCTCGGTGCCGGAGAGAACCTTTTCACGGGGCTGTCAGGGATCGAGCTCCGGCCGCTGCAAACCGTGACGTCCCCCGCGGTGACGCATGTGCGTTACCGGGTACGGCATTGATATGGGCCGCGCGGGTGCGTGCGGCCCCGTATCCGTGTCCGGCGTGTTCTCCGGCAGCGGCCCGGTAGTCCCTGGGCGGAACACCGAAGTGGCGTTTGAAGGCCGCGCTCAGCGCGAAGGCGTTGCTGTATCCGACGTGGCGCGCGACGGCATCGACCGTATGATCCGTTTCCCGGAAGAGGTCGGCTGCCAGCGACAACCTCCACTCGGTGAGGAAGGCCATCGGTGGTTCGCCCACGAGCGCGGTGAACCGCTTTGCGAGGGCGGCGCGCGAAACACCCACCGCGGCCGCCAGACCGGCGACGGTCCATCGGTGCGCGGGATGGTGCTGCAGCAGGCGTAGCGCGCGGCCGACGGAGGGATCGCTGTAGGCGTGATACCAGGCGGGCGCGTCGTGGCGCAGGAGCCGGGCGCGCAGGGCCCCGGCCACCACGAGTTCCAGCAGGCCGCGCAGGACGAGGTCGTGGTCCGGCCGGTCTCCGCTCGCTTCCTGTCGCGCGATATCGAGGACGCGGGCGGGAAAATCACTGTCCCGCAGGATGATGACAGGAGGCAGACCGTGCAGCAGGCGCCGGGTAACCGCCGATGCGGTATCGCGGGCTCCGGTGAGAGCCGTCGCTGTATCCCGGGGCCGGGGCGCCGCTCCGGGGTTCAGCACCTCCCACGAGAGCACTTCTGCCGATGCGGGACTCGGCTGCCCGGGATGCAGGACGACCGGCGGTCCCGAATTCGGGTCATCCGCGATCAGGTACGTCTCCGAGCCGCGGATGACCGCGACCTCACCGGCGGAGACGTATCGCGAACCGTGCCGGGCGGTGATCATCCAGACACCCCCGCGAACCGGTGACAACACCGTCAACGGCGTTCGCTCCGAAATATGCAAGGAGAAAGGCGGATTCGACCTGCCCCACATCAGTCACACTCCGTTGGCGCGTGGGGGCCGGAGCCGGCCGGGCCGTCATCGTCCGGGCCGCCGGTGCCGAACGGCTGTCGCTGCCCGGATGGATACCGGGTCACGGCAACTCGCTCTCGTGGCGCGGCCGCTCGTCGATGAAGGCCCGCAGCCGGTCGGCGAGCCGGTCGGGGACCTGCATGGGCAGCGAATGGGTCGTGCCCGGCCAGATATCCACCTCGACCCGCGGCATGGACGTTTCGGCCCGGCGTGCGGCGCGCTCCCCACCGGCGAGTGATTTCTCGGCGACAGCGATATAGGTGGGGGTTTCGATACCCGCCAACTCGGCGGCGCTCAGCGGGCCCGGGGTGGGAAGCGCGCTCCGGTACTGCGCGGCGGCGGTCCGGATCATCTCGCCGACCGGGGTCGCGGCGCGGACCTCCTGCACCGGCACCCCGCCGATCGCGGCCAGTGCGTGGTCGCGCCACGCCGTGGGAGGTGAGAGCGTGAACAGCATCGCCCAGAGGAAGATCGACGGTGGCGGCAGTCGCAGTACGAAGACCGGCTCCACCAGCAGCAGCGAGGCGAGGCGGTGCGGCGCGTGCCGCGCCACCGCCGTAGCGGTCGCACCCCCGAACGAATGTCCGAGGAGGTGGACGCGGGCACAACCCAGCCCGGCCAGCGCTTCGTCCACCCATCGTGCCTGGTCGGCCATCGATGTGAGCGGCGCGGTCTGCTCCGACAGGCCCGCGTCCCCGATGGGATCCATGGCGATGATCGGGCGTCCGATGCTTTCGCGCAGATCGGCGAGGTTCGCCGACCACATGGGGACGCCGGAACTGCGCCCGGGCAGGAGGACGACCGGGTCGGCGCTGTCGTCGTCGCTGTGCCACCTGTAGGTGCGTACGGTCCCGAACGTCGTCGGCGCATCGTATGTGGCGTCCGGCGCCGGACCGGCCGCGAGTGCGGCCCGATATGCCTGCTCGTACGCCCGGCGCCCCTTCTGCGACCGGAAGTGGCCCAGCGTCATCATCGTTCTCCGTTCGAGTAAGCTCGCTCCGGAAGCATAGCAATACGTTCGTATTGGAGCAATACGAACGTATTGTTCCTCTGTTCGATGGAGCCATATGACCCTCGAAAACGGCAAACGTGCCGCGATCCTCACCGCCGTCTGGTCGGTTATCGCCGACAAGGGTGTCGGTGCGGTGTCGTTCCGCAATGTCGCGGCGGCCGCCGGAGTGTCGGTCGGGCTGGTGCAGCACTACTTCGGATCGAAGGAAAAGCTCGTACGCCTCAGTGCCGCCGCGATGATCGAAGGTTCGGCGCGGCGCTTCACCGACCCTCCGGTGGACGCGCGGGCCGAACTGCACCGCCTGATCGCCCACGCGGTGCCGGCGACCCCGGGGTCGCGGCGGGGAGTCGTCGTCTGGCATGCCTTCATCGCCGCGAGCATCGCCGATCCCGAACTGGCGGCCATGTTGCGCGATGCCAAGCGCGGGCAGGAGGAGAACGCGGCCCGTTTGCTCGCCGGCTTCGCGCCCGGGGTCGACGCCGCGACGGTCGCGCGGCGTCTGGTGGCGCTGTCGGACGGTCTCACCGCCCGGGTCGTCACCGGCGACCTCGAGCCGGCGCAGGCCGTCGACGCGATCGATCGCGCGATCGAAGATCTCGACCCGGGCCGGGCCTGACCGCCGAAGGGCTTCCGCCGGCGCCGGTCGTCGCGTCGCGAGAGCCGGATCGGACCGGGAGCAAGACACCAATACGAACGTATTGCTCCAATACGTTCGTATTGTTATGCTTCCGGGCAACTATCCGGAAGGCCGAGCGGTGTATGCGGAATGCCTGCTCCGCGAAAGGAAGTCACCATCATGAGACTGACCACCGTCACCAACGTTTCCGTCGACGGGGTGATGCAAGGGCTCGGCGGCCCGGAGGAGGACCGCCAGGACGGGTTCGAGCGGGCCGGCTGGGCACTGCCGCTGTTCGACGCCGACGCCGAGGCGTTCCTCGCCGGGATCTTCGAACGTGCGGACGCGTTCCTGCTCGGCCGGCGGACCTATGAATCGTTCGCCGGGTCCTGGGGTGCGATCGAGGAAATGGCGAACAGTCCGATCGGGCGTGCCCTGAACTCGCGACCCAAATACCTGGTATCGGCGACGCTCACCGAACCGAGCTGGACCGCGACCACCGTTCTTTCCGCGGATCTCGCGGCCGCCGTCCGGGAACTGAAGG
>NZ_JBSFRU010000260.1:0-9498 GCF_053589395.1 Nocardia sp. NPDC003345 | reverse complement strand
TCCATATCTTCCGCGAGGTCGCGGGCGAGTTCGAACGCCCGGTGATCCTGTTCTCCGGCGGTAAGGACTCCACCGTCCTGCTGCATCTGGCGCTCAAGGCGTTCTGGCCGGCGCCGCTGCCGTTCGCGCTGCTGCACGTGGATACCGGGCACAACCTGACCGAGGTACTGGAGTTCCGCGACCACGTGGTGGAGAAGTACGGCCTGCGCCTGCATGTGGCGAGTGTGGAGGACTACCTCGCCGACGGCCGTCTCACCGAACGCCCCGACGGTATCCGCAACCCGCTGCAGACCGTGCCGCTGCTGGACGCCATCAGCGAGAACCGATTCGACGCGGTCTTCGGCGGCGGCCGCCGCGACGAGGAACGCTCCCGCGCCAAGGAGCGGATCTTCTCGCTGCGCAACGCCTTCGGCCAGTGGGACCCGAAGCGGCAGCGGCCCGAACTGTGGAACCTGTACAACGGCCGGCACGCGCCGGGCGAGCATGTGCGGGTCTTCCCGCTGTCCAACTGGACCGAACTCGATATCTGGCGCTATATCGCCCGCGAGAACGTCGAACTGGCCACCATCTACTACGCCCACCAGCGCCCGGTGTACCAGCGCGACGGGATGTGGATGACCCCGGGCAGCTGGGGTGGCCCGAACGACGGCGAGGTGCTCGAGACCCGTTCGGTGCGGTACCGCACCGTCGGCGACGGCTCCACCACCGGTGCCATCCTGTCCGATGCCGCCGACAACGAGGCCATCCTGGCCGAGGTCGCCGCTTCCCGGCTGACCGAACGCGGCGCGACCCGTGGCGACGACCGGGTCTCCGAGGCCGCCATGGAAGACCGTAAACGAGAGGGTTATTTCTGATATGTCCGACCTACTGAGGCTGGCCACCGCCGGTTCTGTCGACGACGGCAAGTCCACACTGGTCGGACGTCTGCTCTACGACACCAAATCCGTGCTCGCCGACCAGATCGACGCGGTGACCCGGGCGTCGGTGGACAAGGGACTGTCCACCCCCGACCTGTCGCTGCTGGTGGACGGTCTGCGGGCCGAACGCGAGCAGGGCATCACCATCGATGTCGCCTACCGGTACTTCGCGACCCCGCAGCGGTCGTTCGTACTGGCCGACACCCCGGGCCACGTGCAGTACACCCGTAACACGGTGTCGGGCGCCTCGACCGCGCAGTTGGTGATCCTGCTGGTCGACGCCCGTAAGGGCGTGATCGAGCAGACCCGCCGCCATGCCGCGGTACTGGCGCTGCTGGGCGTACCGAAACTGGTGCTGGCGGTGAACAAGATCGATCTGGTCGGGCAGGACGAGCCGAGCGAGCAGGCCCGGCAGGCCGCGGCGGCGAAGGTGTTCGCGGAGATCTCCGCGGAGTTCTCGCAGCTCACGCGCACTCTCGGCTGGTCGGACGAGGATGTGCTGGAGATCCCGGTCTCCGCGCTGCACGGCGACAATATCGCCACCCGTTCGGACAAGACCCCGTACTACAGCGGCCCGTCGCTGATCGAACATCTCGAATCGGTGCCGGTGGACGCCGACAATTCCGGCGAGCACGCCGTCGGGCTGCGGTTCCCGGTGCAGTACGTGATCCGGCCCCGCACTCCCGAATACCCCGACTACCGCGGCTACGCCGGGCAGATCGCGGCCGGTTCGGTGGCCCCCGGTGACGAGGTGGTGGTGCTGCCGTCGGGTATCCGCACCACCGTGGAGCGGATCGACACCCCGGACGGGGAACTCGCCGTCGCCCAGGCCGGTCGCAGTGTCACCCTGATCCTGGCCGACGAGGTGGATATCTCCCGTGGCGACACCATCGTCTCCCCCGCCGACGCCCCGGAACCGGTCGACACCTTCGACGCCACGGTCTGCTGGCTCGGCGACAAACCGCTGCACGCGGGGGCGCGGCTGCTGCTCAAGCACGGCACCCGCACCACCCAGGCCATCGTCGGCGCGCTCACCGAACGCTTCGACGAACAGCGGCTGGCCGCGGACCCGGCGCCGGAATCCCTGTCGCTCAACGATATCGGCCGGATCTCACTGCGGGTCGCCGAACCGATCGCGGCCGACGACTACCGCACCAACCGGCACACCGGCAGTTTCCTGCTGATCGATCCGGCGGGCGGGAACACCCTCGCGGCCGGGCTGGTCGGCGATGTGCTCACCGCGGTCGAGGTCGGATCCGGGGCCTGATGCCACCCACGCTGCTCGCGGTGGCGCACGGCAGCCGGGACCCCCGCTCGGCTGCCACGGTCACCGCGCTGCTGGCCCGGATCCGGGCGGCCCGCCCGGAGACGCCCGCGCGGTTGGCCTTCCTCGACCTGAACGCACCGTCGGTCGGGCAGGCCCTCGACGCCGTCGCGGCGGCCGGGCAGACCGAGGCCGTGGTGGTGCCGCTGCTGCTCGGCAGCGCGTTCCACGCCCGGGTGGATCTGCCCGCGCTGCTGGCCGAGGCGTCCGCTCGCAATCCGCGGCTGCGCCCGGTCCAGGCCGATGTGCTCGGCGCCGACTCCCGGCTGATCGAGGTATCGCGCGACCGGGTGCGCAGCGCCTGCGCCGCGAACGGCTGGGATCCCGGTACGCAGCGGGTCGGGATCGCGATGGCCGCGGTCGGTTCCTCCTCGGCGGCGGCCAACCGGGCAACCGCGCGGGTGGCCCGGCGACTGGCGGCCCGCACCGGGCTGCCCACCGAGGTATGTTTCGCGACCACGGACCCCGGGCTGCCGCACGCCGCCGCCCGGCTGCGCGCCCGCGGCGCCGAACAGGTGCTCGTGGCGCCGTGGTTCCTGGCGCCGGGACTGCTCACCGACCGCCTGCACGCCCAGGCACCCGGCCTCCCGCACGCCGAGGTCCTGGGGCCGGACCCGCTGACCGCGGATATCGTATGGGATCGCTACGACGCGGCACGCACGCGCACACTCGCCCTCTCGGCCTGAGCGCCTCAGAACCACCGCTCCAGCACCGCCGCCACCCCGTCGGCCGTCACATCGACGGTGACCTCGTCCACCACCGAGTGCAATTCGACCGGAGCGTTGGCCATCGCCACCGAATGCCCGGCCCAGGCGAACATCTCCCGATCGTTGAAACCGTCGCCGATGGCGAGGGTGGCGGCGCGCGGGATATCGAACAGCTCGCGCAACCGCTCCAGGGCCCAGCCCTTGGAGATTCCGTGCCGGGAGATGGTCAGCCACGGCCCGAATTCGCCGTAGACCCAGCTGATGTCCGGAAGGGCCAGTTCGTCGATGAGGCGACGCATCTCGGAGGTGGAACCCTCGGGCCACCAGCAGTTCAGGCGGGGCGTGGGTTCACTGCCGAGAGTGAGGTCGTCGACCACCAGATATTCGCCGCCGGGGTAGTACTCGCCGGGGCTCTGACCGGTGGCCCACACACCCTGCCCCACCCGCTCGGCCGTGAAGATCATCTCCGGAAACAGTTCCCGGAGCGCGGTGACGGCGGGCGCGGGATCGAAATGATGGACCGCGACCGGATCGGCGCGCTCGATATCGATGTGCACGGCGCCGTTGGAGCAGACCGCATGCCCCCGGACCAGCCCGAGTTCTTCCAATACCGGCCGGGTGGTGACCACGGTACGACCGGTGCTCACCACGATATGCGCGCCGGTCGCCACGGCCGCGCGCACGGCGCGCACCACCCGGTCACTCACCGGTGTACCGGTTTTCAGCAGTGTGCCGTCCACATCCAGCGCGATCAGCCGCGGCGGGCCCCCGTCAACCTCCACGAAACGATTGTGCCGCGCGATAGCCGGTCGGGCACCTGATTTCACCGGAATAGCCTTCGACCGGCGGATTTCGGATACATGGCACACTCGCCGGGTCCCGATACCGGGCTCCGGCCCCACCGCGGCGGACCCGAATCAGTTTCGCGACCCACCGCCCGACGACCCACCTCGAGACCCACCGTCGCCACCGCCCGACGACCCACCCCGAGACCCACCATCGCTACCGCCCGAACGAGAGCCGCCCGAAATCGAGCCTCCGGAGGCGGATTTCGACCCGCCGGACGAATCACCACCGGAGAACGACCCGCCGCCGGGGGACGAATGCGACGCCCCGGAGGAATCGGCGCCACCGGCAGAGTTACCATCGCCGGGGTTACCACCGGAATAGCCACCGCCACCAGCGGAATCGGAGCCGCCGGAGGAATCCCCGGCCCCTCCGGAATAGCCGGAGTCGCCGCCACCGGAGTGACCCGAATCGCCGCCACCGGCGCTGGACGACGAGTCCGGCCCACCGGCCGACGAGGACCCGTCCGAACCGGAATCGCCGCCGGAGTCGTCCCCGGACCCGCTCGGCGAACCATCCTCACCCTGACCCGTTCCGTCCCCGGAGGCGTCTCCCCCGTCGGTTCCCGGTGCCGGCGACCCGCCCGTCCCACTGCCGTCACCGGCCCCCTGACTGCCCCCGGACCCATCCCCGGGAGCCGGGAGCTGCGGGGATCCGGTGTCCCCGGGGCCACCCGTATCCGGCGATCCACCACCCGGCTCCTCTTCGCCACCGTCGTCCGGGCCGGTCGGTTCCGAACCGGGCGGATCGCCCGCGCCGGGGCCGGTTTCGCTGCCGGGACCCGTGCCCAGCCCCGGAATACGCGATCGTTGCGAGGGCAGCGGGTGGACGAAACGGGCGGGATCGTCATGGTGCGCCGCGGGCTGCTCATGCCCGTCCCGGGCCGAATTATGGCTCCCGGAACCGGCATCGGCGGCTCGGTCGGACCGGGGCCGCCCGGTGCGATCCGCGGATTCGGCTCCCGGCATCGGCGGCCCGTACCGGCGCGACACCGCCGCCGGGGCGACCAGCGCGGCCGGGTCGAGCGGCGCGTAGGACACGGTCCAGCCGGTGGCGGAACGCTCCACCCGGGCTTCGCCATGGATCTCGTACCGGACCGCGCCCGGACTCTGCAGTGGGGTCCGGTCCTGGTCCAGGGGGCCGGTATCGGCGGGGCCGTTGCCGAGAATGGTGGCCGCCGACATCGCCACGGCGGAGAACAGGGCGGCACCGGAGAAAATCGGCGGATGTTTGGCCCGCGCCGTACCCGTACCGGCCACACTCTCCGCCGCCATGGCGGCCGCGCCGAGCGCCACACACTGCCCGGAATCGGCGGCGATCGTCACGGGCAGCCCGAGCTCGGCGAGCGTCCCGGCGACCTGCGGGGGCCGAGCCGCGCCGCCTACCACCAGTACCTGGGAGATATCGGAGAGCGAGACCCCGGCCGAACGCACCGCGCCCCGCACCACCTCGAGCGAATCCCGCACATGTTCGCGACGCAGGCCCTCGGGATTGACGAACGACATGAGCGATACCGCCCCGGTCGCCGGTTCGGCCGGGCCGATGGCGCGATCACCCGCGCACCGCGCGATCAGCGCACCCAGCGGGCGGCCGCCGAACTCGTAGGAACGCACCGGTTTCCCGACCACGGGATGATCCGGCCAGTCCGGGCCGGTACGCACCACGGAGACATCGAGGCTGTTGCCGCCGAGGTCGTAGACCAGAACGAAGCCGGTGTCGAGCGGACCGTGTTCGGTGTCCAGCCAATGCGCGGCGGCCACCGGTTCCGGAACCAGTTGCACATGCCCCACCCCGGCGAAGTCCAGGCTCTGGCGCAGCAGTTCGAGTTGTTTACGCGTATACCCCGCCGGATAGGTGGCCACCACCCCGGTGGCGGGCTCCGCGGCGACCAGCCCCTGCACAACCGACGCGAAAATCGTGGCCGGCGACCAGATCCGCCCGTCCACATACACCGATTCCGGATTCCGGCCGAGATCGGCGAATTCACTGACCGCGGTGGAGAACCGGGTGATACCGCCGAGCCGCGCGGTGCCGCCGCTGTCGAAACCGACTGCCGTCCGCCGGGTTCTTACCGCGGGGCGGGCGTCCTGGGCACCGATTCGCGCGGAGACCACATTCACCGTGCCGATGCTTATACCCAGCCCAGAAGTCATTTGCCATCCCGTCAACGCACCGAGACCACGTCCTTCGAAGAGCCATGGGCGCGGTCGTTTTCCAAACAGCGACCACAGGTTAGCTGTATCGGTGCGGCGAAATCCAATAAATGGCAAGGAAAGCCGTTGTTACAGAACATATCCCCGATATTCGGCCCGGAAACCAACCGGCAGTTCGAATCGCCGGATTCCGCCACAATGGCTGTGAACTGTGGAAATGACTCGACCAAAGGCGGACAGCGCCCTGTCCGGACCGGTGTCCTGTCGTAAGCCCCACTGACAATGCAATGCGGACGACAGGCCGGATACCGAGCAGTAACCGATAAGTAGCCTATTTCACGGAATTCGATGCGAGAAAATGAAAACCGCCCGCCCGGAACAACGCCGGGCGGGCGGAAGCGAAGTTGTTGCTCAGGTGCGACTGAACAAGCGGCGCACCGGTTTTCCGGACTCGGATACCGCTCCGGCGGCCCGAACCTGCGGCCGGCGCTGCCGCAGCAGGCGGTCGAACGCCGCCGCGCCACCCGCGGGTTCGGCGAGCCGGCCCGCATTGAAGTCCGCGGCCAATTGCCCCACGGTCTCCTGCGAGCAGGATTTGTTGGTGCCGATGAATCCGGTGGGCCCGCGTTTGATCCAGCCCGTCACATACACGCCCGGGACAGCGGTCCCGTCCGGCGCGTCCAGCACCCGGCCCGCCTGGTTCGGGATGATCCCGCGCTGCTCGTCGAACGGCAGTCCCGGCGTGGGCACGCCACGGTAGCCGACCGAGGTGAGCACCAGCCCGGTCTCCAGCAGCTCGAGATCGCCGGTACCGGCCGCACGTACCCGGCCGTCCGGGCCGGTGACCGACTCGGTGCGTTCCACCTCGATGCCGGTGACCCGGTCGGGTCCCAGGATCCGGGCGGGTGCGCTCTGATAGCGGAAGACGATGCGCCGGCGCTGCCCGTACGGGCGGTCACCCACCTGCCGCAGCAATTTCAGCTTCTGTTCCAGCTGGTAGGGCAGCTTGCCGGTAAGCGCGGGCAGATCACCCTCGATGGCGATATCGACATCGGCGCCCAGCAGCCCGACGAACTCCGGCACAGTGAACGCCGATTCGGCCGGACCGCGGCGGCCCAGCACCACGACCTCACGCACCGCACTGTGCCGCAGCGCCTCGAGCGCGATCGGCGAGATCGCGGTCCCGGCCAGCTGTTCCGGATCCGCCGTGAGGATACGGGCCGCGTCCAGCGCGACGTTACCGTTGCCGACCACGACGACCCGCGGCTGCGAGAGATCGAATTCGTGGTCCAGGTGGTCGGGATGCCCGTTGTACCAGGCCACGAATTCGGTGGCCGAGACATTCCCGGCCAGCCCCTCGCCCGGTATCCCGAGTTTGCGGTCCGAGGACGCGCCGACGGCGTAGACCACGGCGTGATGGTAGGCCAGCAGCTCCTCGTGCGAGATGTGCTTACCCACCTCGACATCGAAATAGGACCCGAAGCCGGGCTGGCGCGACATCACGTCGAACAGCTCCGAAACCTGGCGTGTCTTCTCGTGATCGGGCGCCACACCGTAGCGGGCCAGCCCGTAGGGCACCGGCAGGCGGTCGAACACCGTCACCCGCACATCCGGCTGCGTGAGCAGTTCGTCGGCGGCATACATCGCCGACGGGCCCGAACCCACGACCGCGACCCGCAGCGGCCCACGCCCGGGAGTGTCGATAGCAGGGGCCGGCACCGGCGGGGCCAGCAGCGGACGAGGCCGCGACTGCCGATAGAAATCTGCGTTGATCTCGATGAACGGCTTCTGCTCCTCGGTCAGCTTCTTCGACGAGGTGATGGCATCCACCGGGCAGGCCGAGGCGCACGCGCCGCAGTCCACACAGGCGGCCGGATCGACGTAGAGCATCTCCGCGGTCCGGAAATCGGGTTCGTCCGGAGTGGGGTGAATACAGTTGACCGGGCACGCGTAGACACAGGACGCGTCGCTACAGCACGACTGGGTGACGACGTAGGGCATCGAAGCTGTACCGCCGGCTCAGGCCGCTTTACCGCGGACGGCGCGCAGCGGCTCCGAACGGTAGCGGGTGGTGTGACCGTCCATACCCAGCGCCTTCCACACCCGCTTGGAGATCGGGTTGATCAGTCCGATCTCCTTGGCCAGGGTGCGAACATCGCCGAAGTAGTCGCTGAAGGTCTGCTTGGCGTCGTCGGAGCCGTGGAACAGCTCCTTGCGCACGCTCTTGGGGATATCGAATTCCTCGAAGAAGGCCTTGGGCGGCGTCACGATCGCGCGGCCCAGGATCCACATGACGATCGGCATCGCGATCGACAACACGAACTTGTTGGTCCGCGAGGACTCCGGAACATGCTTCTTGAGGAACTCGTGGGCGAACGAGATGTGCCGGGCCTCCTCGGCCACGTGGATCGCCATCACACCGCGCATGATGGGATGCACGTCCTCGCCGGAGCGCAGCACATCCTTCTGGATGTGGTCGATCGGCTCCTCGCCGCCGAGCACAGCCATGAAGAACAGATTCGGGAACGCCACCGCGACCGGAACCGCGATATGACGGAACTGGCGCACCAGCGGGCCCATCCCCGGCACATCCACACCGATCCGGTTCACCATCTCCTGGAACATCAGGGTGTGGTTGTGCTCCTCGATCATCTCGTGGGAGCAGTAGCGGAACTCGGGGTCACCGTTGGGCAGGCCGAAAACGTGCTGCATCATGCCGCTGATCAGGATCGCCTCGAACTGCAGCCCGACCTTGGCGACATTGGCCTGCCGGTACTTCCCCAGGGCGATCTGCTTTTCCTTCGGCAACGCCAGATACCAGGGGTGGCGGCCGACGGTATCGCCCGAGGTGGGCAGGATCCAGCGCTCGGGCCGGGCATCGGCGTCGAAGTCGGGATGATCCCAGTCGATGTCCTCGAACGGATCGAAGTTGCGGTTGACCGAACCCTCCGACAGCAGCAACAGCTTTTCCGCGTACTCCTGGGCCTGGGCGACCAACTGCTCGTCGGACACCGTGGTGGCTGAAGACGTCATCGTCACTGCCTCTCGTCGATGATTCGGGCTTACCTGTAATCCATAGTTACAGCTACACCGGGGTACGTCAACACGGGCTACCCGGTATGGGCAGGTCACATTCGTGGCATGACGGGTATCACTCCAGCTCGGGGGGTGGTGGGGGTGGTTGGCCGGGTGGGGTGAGGTCGGCGGGCTCTGCCTGCCACCACTGCCCTGGGCACGGGAGGTGGGTTGGCCGGTTGGGCTGAGATGACCCGGCACGTCAAGGCGGGAGATGGCCTCGCTTGTCAAGGCGAGGAGGTGCCCACCCGCCAAGGCGGGGAGGTGGCCCCGCCTACCAAGGCGAGAACATGACCCTGCACGCGAGGGTGGGGAGGTGACCGTACTCGTCAAGGCGGGAACGCGACCCCCGCCCACCAAGGCGAGAACATGACCCTGCACGCCGAGGTGAGAAGGTGACCCCGCTCGCCAAGGTGAGAAGGTGACCCTGCACGCCAAGGTGAGAAGGTGACCCTGCACGCCAAGGTGAGAAGGTG
>NZ_JBSFRU010000259.1:0-9498 GCF_053589395.1 Nocardia sp. NPDC003345 | reverse complement strand
GACGGTTCCGGTGCGTGCGGTGTTCGAGGCGTCGACGGTCGCCGGTTTGGCGTCGCGGGCGGAGCGGCATGCGGGTTCGGGTGGTCGTGCGGCGTTGGTGCCGCAGCCGCGTCCGGAGCTGGTGCCGCTGTCGCTGGCCCAGCAACGCATGTGGTTCCTGAACCGGTTCGACCAGCAGTCGATGGCGTACAACATTCCGCTGGCCATCCGGTTGTCCGGTGCGCTGGATGTGGCGGCGCTGCGTGCCGCGGTGGCCGATCTGGTGGGCCGGCACGAGGTACTGCGCACGGTATATCCGGAGACGGAGTCCGGTCCGGTGCAGGTGGTGCTGCCGGTCGGGCAGGAAGTACCGCAGCTCGAGGTCCGGTCGGTCGCGGCCGAAGAGGTCGTCGCCGCGGTGGCCGAATTGACCTCCGGCGGTTTCGATGTGACCGCCGAGGTGCCGTTACGAGTGGCGCTGTTCCGGGTGCTGGAACAGGACGCCGCGGGATCCGGGCCCGCCCCGGCGGACGGCTCCGATAACCGTGCCCCGGCCGGTGACCAGGGTGAATTCGTGCTGGCGATGGTGGTGCACCATATCGCGGCCGACGGCTCCTCGGTGGCGCCGCTGACCCGGGATCTGATGACCGCCTACCTCGCCCGCACGCTGGGCGACGCGCCCGCGTGGGCGGTACTGCCGGTGCAGTACGCGGATTTCAGCATCTGGCAGCGGGAACTGCTCGGTGACGAATCGGATCCGGAGTCGCTGGCGGCCGAACAGGTCGGGTACTGGAAATCGGCGCTGGCCGGGATACCGGATCAGCTGGACCTGCCCGCGGACCGGCCGCGCCCGGCCACGCAGTCGTTCTCCGGCGGCCGGGTCGATATCGCGGTCGACGCCGAGGTCCATGCCGGGCTGCTGCGTCTGGCGCAGCAGCAGGGTGCCACCTTGTTCATGGTGGCGCATACCGCGTTCGCGGTGCTGCTGGCCCGGTTGTCCGGTACCGACGACATCACCATCGGTACCCCCATGGCGGGTCGTGGTGAACAGGCCCTCGACGATCTGATCGGTATGTTCGTGAACACCCTGGTGTTCCGGACCCAGGTCGATCGCGGCGAGGCGTTCACCGATCTGCTGGCGCGCCAGCGCGAGATCGATATCGCCGCGTTCGCGCATGCCGATGTGCCGTTCGAGCGGCTGGTGGAGGTGCTGAACCCGGTCCGTTCGCAGGCGCGGCACCCGCTGTTCCAGGTCGGGTTCACCTTCCAGAACCTGGCGCAGTCGAACCTGGAACTGCCGGGCCTGACGGTGTCCGCTCTCGGTGTCGAATCCGGGATCTCCCAGTTCGACCTGAACATCATCCTCGCCGAGACCTATGACGAAACCGGCGCGCCGCAGGGTATGGGCGGCTTTCTGACCTATGCCACGGATCTGTTCGATCAGGCCACCGTGGCCGGCTTCGCCGATCGGTACGCCCGATTGCTCGGCGAGATCGTCGCGGATCCGGCGCTGCCGGTGGGGGATCTGGAAATCCTGGCCCCGGTCGAGCGGACCCGGGTACTCGAACAGCTGAACGCCACCGGCTATCCGTTCGTCCCCGCCCTGTTGCCGGCCGGGTTCGAGCGCGCGGTCGCCGCCTACCCGGATCGGGTGGCCGTCTCCTTCGAGGGGACGAGCCTGTCCTACCGGGAATTCGGCGCGCGGGTGAACCGCTTGGCCCGGCATCTGATCGCACAGGGCGTGGGCCCGGAGTCGCTGGTCGGGTTGCTGATGTCACGGTCACTGGACCTGGTCGTGGGTATGTACGCCGTGGTCGCCGCCGGTGGTGCGTACGTGCCGCTGGATCCCGAGCATCCCGCGGAGCGGATCGGCTACATCCTCGACACCGCGGCACCGGTGTGCCTGCTGTCGACCACCCGGGACGCCCAGGCCGCGGCGGGGGCCACAATTCCGGTGCTGACACTGGACAACCTCGACACCGGCGGATTCGATTCCGCTCCCGTGACCGATAACGATCGGATCGCCCCCCTGCGGCCGTCGAATACGGCGTATGTGATCTTCACCTCGGGTTCCACCGGCCGGCCCAAGGGCGTCGCGGTCCCGCACACGGCGATCGCGAACCAGATCGCCTGGATGCTGGCGCAGTATCCGCTGGGCCCCTCGGATGTCTACCTGCAGAAGACCGCCACCACCTTCGACGTCTCGCTGTGGGGCTACTTCATGCCGCTGGCGGTGGGCGCCCGGCTGGTGGTGGCCACCCCGGACGGTCATCGCGACCCCGCCTACCTCGCGCGGACCATCGCGGAGCAGCGGGTCACGGTCACCGACTTCGTACCGTCGATGCTGACGGTGTTCGCCGCGCATACCGAGGCGGAGGCCGTGCCGGGTTTGCGGCACGTGTTCGTGATCGGTGAGGCACTACCACCGGAGACGGTGACCGCGATGCGGGCGATCTCCCCGGCCGCGGTGCACAATCTCTACGGTCCGACCGAGGCCGCCGTCTCCATCACCTATTGGCAGGCCACGGGCGCCGAGACCGGCACTGTGCCGATCGGCGCCCCGCAGTGGAATTCGCGCGTGTATGTGCTGGATTCGCGGCTGAACCCGGTGCCGGAGGGTGTCACGGGTGAGCTGTACCTGGCGGGTGATCAGCTGGCTCGCGGGTATGTGACCCGGCCGGACCTGTCCGCGGACCGGTTCGTGGCGAGCCCGTTCGACGCCGGGCAGCGGATGTATCGCACCGGCGACCTGGTGCGGTGGACGCGGGCCGCCGACCGTTCGGTGCTGGAGTACCTGGGTCGTACCGATTTCCAGGTGAAATTCCGTGGTCAGCGGATCGAGCTGGGCGAGATCGAGTCGGCGTTCCTGGCGCAGCCGCAGGTGAGCCAGGCGGCGGTGACGGTCTCGGCTTCGCAGCTGGGTGAGCAGCTCGTCGCCTATGTGGTGCCGGTTCCGGGGTCGCGGGTGACGGCCGGCGAGCTCATGGAGAGCGTGCGTGCGGTACTGCCCACCTACATGGTTCCGGCCGCGGTGGTCGAACTCGACGCCTTCCCGCTGAACACTTCCGGCAAGCTGGACCGTAAGGCGCTACCGGAGCCGACCTTCGAGGCGCGGGAATTCCGGGCTCCCTCGACCCCCATCGAGGAGATCGTCGCGGGCGTGTTCGCCGATGTCCTCGGCGTCGCCCGGGTGGGTGCCGACGACGACTTCTTCGCACTCGGCGGCAATTCGCTGATCGCTACCCAGGTAGCGGCGCGGATCGGTGCCGCTCTGGACGCGCGGGTTCCGGTACGGATGCTGTTCGAGGCCCCCACCGTCGCGGCGCTGGCGGCCGTGGCGGAGACCGCGACCGGTCGCGCCGGTATGCCGGCCCCGGCGCCCCGGCCGCGTCCCGAGCGGGTGCCGTTGTCGCTGGCACAGCAGCGGATGTGGTTCCTCAACCAGTTCGATACCGCGTCGAACGCCTACAACATTCCGGTCGCGGTCCGGCTGACCGGTGATCTCGATGTGCCCGCGCTGCGCGCGGCGGTCACCGATGTGGTCTCTCGCCACGAAACCCTGCGAACCGTCTACCCGGCCCACGACGGGCGGCCGCACCAGATGGTGCTGCCGGTCGCGCAGGCCGTACCGGACCTCACCCCGATTCCGTTGCGGGCCGACGACCTGCCCGCGCGGATCAGCGCTATCGTCGGCGCCGGTTTCGACGTGACCACCGAGATCCCGTTGCGGGCGGCCCTGTTCCACCTGGCCGACGGTGAATACGTCCTCGTTTTCGTGGTGCACCACATCAGCGCCGACGGCTGGTCGATGGGTCCGCTGACCCGCGACGTGATGACCGCCTACGCCGCCCACGCCGCCGGCGCGGCGCCCGCCTGGCGCCCGCTGCCGGTGCAGTACGCCGACTACAGCCTGTGGCAGCGTGAGGTTCTGGGATCCGAGGAGGACCCGGACAGCCTGGTCAGTGCCCAGGTGAGGTATTGGCGCGAGGCGCTGGCGGGATTGCCGGACGGGCTGAATCTGCCCGCCGACCGCCCGCGGCCCACCGTGCAGTCGTTCGCCGGTGGCACCCTGCCCTTCCCGATCGACGACGAGTTGTATCGCGGTGTGACGAGGCTGGCCGCCGAGCACAACGCGACGGTGTTCATGGTCGTACATGCCGCGCTGGCCCTTTTGCTGGCGCGATTGTCGGGCACCGACGATGTGGCCGTCGGTACGCCGATCGCGGGCCGTGGCGAGGCCGAACTCGATGATGTCATCGGGATGTTCGTCAACACGCTGGTGCTGCGGTCGCATGTGCGGGGCGAGCTGAGTTTCGCCGAATTCCTGGCGGCGACGAAGGAATTCGATCTCCAGGCGTTCGCACACGCCGATGTGCCGTTCGAGCGGCTGGTGGAACTGGTCGAGGTCGAGCGGTCCACGGCCCGGCATCCGCTGTTCCAGGTGGCATTGTCGTTCGAGAATCTGCCGCCGGCGGCATTCGAACTGCCCGGGTTGCGGGTCGCCGCTGTCGAATTCGACACCGCGATCGCGAAGTTCGACCTCTCGCTCCGGATCGTCGAGACCGGTGCGGGTATGGGGGCCGAATTCTCCTACGCCAAGGACCTGTTCGACGAGGACACGATCGGTGTGTTCGCACGCCGGTTCGTGCATCTGCTGGGGGCGCTGACGCGTACTCCCGAGGCGCCGATCGGTGATCTGCCCATTATCGACGATTCCGAATATCGCCTGCTCACCCATATCCGTGGGGACGAGGTGATGGCGACCGGGCTGCTGCCGGAGATCCTGCACCACGGTGTCCGTACGAATCCCGACGGTGTGGCGGTCCGGTATCGCGGCCGGTCGGTGAGCTATCGGGAGCTGGACGCGGAGTCCTCCCGGTTGGCCCGCGTACTGATCGACCGCGGTGTCGGACCGGAAACCATCGTGGCGCTTTCCTTCCCGCGCTCCTACGAGATCGTGCTGGCGTTCTGGGCGGTGACCAAGGCCGGTGGTGCGCATCTGCCGGTGGACCCGAACTATCCGCTGGACCGGATGCGCCATATGCTCTCCGACTCCGGCGCGGCCCTGGGTCTGACCGCTGCCGAGTACATCGACCGGCTGCCCGGCGAGACGGAATGGTTGCGGCTCGACGACCCCGGGCTGCGGGCGGAGATGGCGGCGAAACCCACCGGCCGGATCACCGATGCCGAGCGGACCACGCCGCTGATGATGTGGCATCCGGCGTATGTCATCTACACCTCCGGTTCCACCGGTCTGCCCAAGGGCGTCGTGGTGACGCACGCGGGCATCGGCGGTCTCGCCGATGTCGCCGCCGATCTGTATCAGCTGACCGCCGGGCACCGGTTCCTGCACATCTGCTCACCGAGTTTCGATCCGTCGGTACTGGAATGGGTGTGCACCGGGTTCGTCGGCGCCACTCTGGTGGTGGTACCGGGCGAGATCATCGGCGGACCCGACCTCGCCGAACTGCTGCGGGTCGAAGAGGTGACCCATACGATCATCACCCCGGCGGTACTGGGCACCATGGATCCGGCGGATCTGGACGCACTGCGGGTGGTTTCCGTCGGCGGTGACGTGACCACACCGGAGCTGCTGGCCAAATGGGAGCCGGGGCGTAAGTACTTCAACGGCTACGGTCCCACCGAGACCACGATCATCTCCTCGTACGCGCGCCTGGCACCCGGCGATCACGTCACCATCGGCAGCCCGGTGCACGGGATGTCGGCGCTGGTACTGGATTCACGACTGAATCCGGTACCCCCGGGGGTGGCGGGCGAGCTGTATCTGTCCGGTGGCGCGCTGGCCCGTGGCTATCTCAACCGGCCCGGCCTGAGCTCGGAACGTTTCGTCGCCAACCCGTTCAGCTTCGAGGGTGCCCGGATGTACCGCACCGGCGATGTGGTGCGGTGGTACGCCGCGCCGGGCCGGCGAGCGGGCAACGAGGCGTTGCCGACGGTGTATTGGGAGCTGGACTATGTGGGCCGCTCCGATTTCCAGGTCAAGATCCGTGGTTTCCGGGTCGAACTGGGGGAGATCGACACCGCCCTGGCCGCGCATCCGGATATCGAATACTCGGTGACGCTCGGCCGGGAGATCGCCGCGGGCGCGACGATTCTGGTGTCCTATGTGCTTCCGGCCCGGGACCGGAGCGTGGACACCGCCGCGGTGACGGAGTTCGTCGCCGCGGGCCTGCCCGCGCATATGGTGCCCTCGGCGATCGTGGTCCTCGACGAGATCCCGCTGACACCGGTCGGCAAGCTCGACCGCAGGGCGCTACCGGAACCGGTGCTCGAGGTCCGGAGTTACCGCGAGCCGGTCGGCGAGGCCGAAACCGTGATCGCCGAGGTGTTCGCCGATGTGCTCGGCGTGGAGCGGGTCGGTGTCGACGATTCGTTCTTCGCCCTCGGCGGCGACAGCATCCTGTCGATCCAGCTGGTCTCCCGGGCGAAGGCCCGCGGTGTGGTGTTCACTCCGCGCGATGTGTTCGAACGGCGGACCGTCGCCGGGCTCGCCGAAATCGCCACGCTGGGTGGCGCCGACGAGCAGCGGCTGGCCGAACTGCCCGGCGGCGGAGTCGGCACCATGCCGGTGCTGCCGGTCATGTCCCAGATCCTGCACAGTGACACGTCGTATCAGCGGTTCGTGCAGCCGATGATGTTGCGACTGCCGGTCGGTATCGATCGCGAGACGCTGGTGGCGACCCTGTCCGCGGTATTCGATCACCACGACGCGCTACGCGCCCGGTTGCTGCGGCCGGTCGACGGGCCCGCGGCGTTCGAGGTGCCGGCTCCCGGCGCCATCGATATCGACGGGCTCGTGCACCGGGTGGATCTCGACGACGAGATCGACGATGCCGGACTCACCCTGCGCGCGTCGGCCGAATTCGATGCCGCGATGGGCCGCCTGGACCCCGACGCGGGCGTGATGGCGCAGTTCATCTGGTTCGCCTTCCAGGGTGAGCGGCGCGATGTACTGGTATTCGTGGCGCACCATTTCGTGGTCGACGGTGTGTCGTGGCGCATCGTCATCCCGGACCTGGCACTGGCGTGGTCGCAGCTCGCGGCCGGTGAGCCGGTGGTCTTGCCGCCGGTCGGCACCTCGTTGCGCCGCTGGGCCCACGGGCTGGCCGAGGCCGCGGCGGATCCCGCCCGGATCGCCGAACTGCCGTACTGGCGCACGATCGCCGAAACCCCGGACCCGCTGCTCGGCGACCGGGCGTTCGATCCGGCCGTCGATACCAACGCCACCGTCGAACGGTTCTCGGTGTCGTTGCCCGCCGAACTCACCGAGGCCGTGCTCACCACCGTGGGCGCCCGCTACCACGGCGGACCCAACGACGCCCTGCTGACCGCGGTCACCTTGGCCGTGGCCCGCCTGCGCGGCGCCGCCGCCGCGCCGGCCGCGCTGATCAAACTGGAAGGTCACGGGCGAGAAGAGACCGTCGTGCCCGGCGCCGACTTGTCCCGCACGGTCGGCTGGTTCACGGCCGTGCACCCGGTGCGGCTGGAGCTGCCGGGTATCGATCTGGACGAGGCCTACGCGGGTGGTCCGGCCATGGGCGCGGCGGTGAAGGCGGTGAAGGAACAGCTGCTCGCCGTTCCCGACAAGGGACTCGGCTACGGTCTGCTGCGCTACCTGAACACCGATACCGGCGCGGCGTTGCCGGAACGGGTGCCCGGACAGATCAGCTTCAACTACCTGGGCCGGGTCTCCGGCGGCGAGATCCCCGCCGAGATGGCCGAACTCGGCTGGATGCCGACCGCCGATCTGGGCGCGATCGACGCGGAGGCGGACCGCGATATGCCCGCCAACGCGGCACTGGATATCAACGCCATCGTCGAATCCGGCGCCGACGGCCCGGTATTGAGCGCGTCCTTCGCCTTCCCGAGCGGACTGCTCACCGAGGCCCGGGTGCGGGAGTTCGCGGACCTGTGGGTCGCCGCGCTCACCGCCCTCGCCGAACACAGCCGCAGGCCGGACGCGGGCGGTTTCACTCCATCCGATATGCCGCTGGTGCGGGTGTCCCAGGCCGATATCGAACGGTGGGAGGACGACTATCCGGCGATGACGGAAGTGTGGCCGCTGTCGCCGCTGCAGTCCGGGCTGCTGTTCCACGCCCAGTTCGTGGGGGCCGGGCACGACGTCTACACCATGCAGTCGTCGGTCGGCCTGACCGGCGCGGTGGATTCGGCCCGGCTGCGGCGTGCCGCCGAGGTCATGATCGGCCGGTACCCGAATCTGCGGACCGCGTTCGTCGCCGGTGGCGACGGCGAGTGGGTGCAGCTCGTTCTCGACTCCGTACCGGTGCCGTGGCGCGATCTCGACCTGCGGGAGCTGCCCGAAGCCGAACGCGGCCCTGAGCTGGACCGGCTGCTGGCGGCGGACCAGGCCGATCACTTCGATATGTCGGCTCCGCCGCTGATCCGGTTCCACCTGGTCCGGCTGGCCGACGACGCCTGGCAGCTGGCGATCACCACCCACCACATCCTGCTCGACGGCTGGTCCATGCCGCTGCTCATGCGGGAACTGCTGACGCTGTACGCCCTGCGCGGCGACGCCTCCGTGCTGCCCCGCGTGGTCTCGTACCGGAATTTCCTGGCCTGGCTGGCCGACCGGGATCACGACGCCTCCGCGCGGGCGTGGCGCGACGCTCTGGACGGGTTCACCGAGCCCGCCCTGCTGTCGCCCGAGCCGGCGACGGCCGAAAGCTACGAGATCGCCACCTTCGTCGCCGAGATCGATCAGGACCGGACGCGGCAACTCGCCGCGCGCACCGCCGATCTCGGGATCACGATGAACACCCTGCTGCAGGCGGCCTGGGGTGTGCTGCTCGGCTGGATCACCGGTCGTGACGATGTGGTCTTCGGCGCCACGGTGTCCGGCCGTCCGGCCGAACTCCCCGGGGTCGAGTCCATGGTCGGCCTGTTCATCAACACCCTGCCGGTCCGGGTCCGGGCCGACCACCGGGCGACCACCAGCGAGCTGCTCACCGATCTGCAGCGGGCACAGGCCGCCCTGCTGGAACACCACCACCTCGGGCTGACCGATATCCAGCGGGCGGCCGGGACCGCGGCGCAGTTCGACAGCCTGTTCGTTTTCGAGTCCTATCCCACCGATGCCGCGACCGTCGCCGCCACCAGCGATATCGACGGTATGTCCATCACCGGTGTGGGCACCCGGGACAACAGCCACTACCCGATGACTCTGGTGGTGACGGCCGACAACACGGTCCGCATCATGTTCAAGTACCTGACCAGCCGTTTCGACGGCGCGGGTGTGGAAACACTCGCGACGCGAATGCTGCGGGTGATCGACCATCTGGTCGACGCGCCGGAGCGGCCGGTGGGTGACGCGGCGTTCCTGAGCCCGGCCGAGCGCGCGGAGCTGGGGTCGCGGTCGGGTGGCCCGGCGGTGCCGGCACGGACGTTGCCCGATTTGATCGCGGCGGCGGTGGCGGTCGATCCGGCCGCGCCCGCGGTGGTGTTCGACGGTGTGCGGCATTCCTATGGTGAGTTCGA
>NZ_JBSFRU010000258.1:0-9592 GCF_053589395.1 Nocardia sp. NPDC003345 | reverse complement strand
GTCCTCGGACTCCCCGGAGACCGCTCGCAAGGGCGGCGCGTGGGTGCGATCGCACGGCGCCGAATTCCTTTCCGGCGGATTCATGTCGGCGGGCGAGGACATCACCCATCCCGCCTCCTACATCTTCTACAGCGGTCCGCGCGAGATCTTCCAGGCGCATGCCGAATTGTTGCGGCCGCTGAGTCCGCAGGAGTACCTGGGTACCGACGACGGATTGGCGCAGGTGTTCTACCAGGCGCTGCTGATCACCTTCCATCCCTGGATGCTGGCCTTCGACCAGGCGCTGGCCCTGATCCAGAACTCCGGCAACGATATCGACCGGTTCCTGCCGTACGCGCAACGCTCCAGCGAGGCCTACCCGTTCTTCATGGCCGAGTACGCGGCGGCCGCGAAATCCGGCGGCTGGGGCGATGCGGCGTCGTTCGCGATGATGGACGCCGGCGCGCAGCACATCATCGACGCCAGTGAGGAGGCCGGGGTCGACGCCACGCTTTCCCGTACGGCGCAGCGGTTCTGGCGCGCCGCCCGCGCGGCCGGTGAGGCCGGCCGCCCGGTCTCGGTATTCGAACTGATGCGCTCCGGAGCCGCCTGATATTCGAAACTTCACCGCCGCGGGGCACTCGGAATCGATCCGGGCGCCCGGCGTGGGTGGGTCAGCCACCCGAATCGGTGTGACGCGCCTTCTCCGCGATCTCGGCACCGTATTCCTGATGTCCGACGCCGGGCAACTGGTCGAGGGTCAGGCCTTCGATATCCCAGCGCGGCCGGGAGTCGGCGATGAACCGGATGGCGTCCCGGACGAAGCGCTCGCCGGCCGGGCGCCCGATATGGGCCGACGGGGTATACAGCCGGTGCCACCCCAGCAGGTCCGCGGCGGGTCCCTCGATCCCGGTGGCGGCCACGGTGTCCTCGGCGCCGGCGGTGTCGGGCAACAGCAGACTGGTGGGGGAGACCTCCAGTGCGACCGCCAAGGCCATGAGGTCGTCCACGTCTATCCGGCGCTCGCCGCGTTCTATCCGGGAGAGCCCGAGCACCGGGATGGGTCGTCCGAGGGCCTCGAGCCGGCGGGCGAGATCGGCATAGCCGAGGTTCAGCCGGGTGCGATAGCGCAGGACGTTCTCCCGGACGGTATCCCCGGTCGGGCCGATCGGGTTCTTCTTGATCACCACCCGATCAGGGTTGTCTATCGAAATGATCGCGTCAACAATCAAAACGATCGAATGGATGCGGAAGCCTTTCGAAGGCTTCTACGCGTGGGCTATCAGCTTGATGTCCATCATCATGATGGCATCACGACTCTTTTCGATAGCACTACGCGCTCTATCATTTCGATCGTGTCGCCATGAGTGCCGCCTGAGGCGTCGGCTCGCTGTCGCGCATGGCCCGGCGCTCGAATCGCATATCGATCGTGAAGCCGGCGGCTTCCAGTTCGGCGGCGATCTCGGCGGGGTCGAGCCGGTGGAAGTCCAATGCGATTCGCCGGCCGAAACCCTCGTTGTGGCGCACCACCTCCGCACCGGCCTGGAACCCGAGCAGCAGCCGGCCGCCCGGTCGCAGCACGCGGTGGAATTCGCCGAGCACCTCCGGACGTCCGGCCGGTGGAATATGGATCAGGGAGTACCAGGACACGACACCGGCCAGGGAACCGCCTTCGACATCCGGCGCGGTCATGGAACCCTCGTCGAACCGGATCTCCGGATACGCCCGGCGCGCCAGGGCCACCATCGCCGGAGACAGGTCGATCCCGCGGATCGACAGTCCCCGTGCCGCCAGGAACGCGGTGGTGTCGCCGGGGCCGCTGCCGAACTCGACGATCGGGCCGGAACCGGCGGTCTCCTCGGCGAACGCGGTCAGCAGCGCGCGGGCCCAGGGATCGACGTCGAGGACATCGGCGAAATGCGCGGCGTAGGCGGTCGCGATGCTGTCGTAACCGGAGCGGGTGCGGTCGAGGAAAGAGTGTTCTGGCACAGCGGCAAGAGTAGACCCGGGCCCGGAAGCCGCGGCGACAGTGACGAACCGGGGTACGGGGCGTAGTTTTGTGGTGTCGAGCCTGATGGAACTAGTGGAGAAGGCCTGGTATGCGCGCTTCGGAGTTCGCCGCACCCGGGATCGACGGGCAGGACTGGAGACGCGGAAGGGTCTTCTGGTTCGACTCGGAGAAGGGTTTCGGCTACATCAAACCCGATGACGGTACCGAGCAGGTTTTCGTCGAGTACCGGTGCATCGAAACCAACGGCTACCGCACCCTGCACGCCGGCCAGCCGGTGCTGTTCGTCAGCACGTCGCGGCCGCGCGGGCACGAGGCGGTCACGGTTCGCCCGGACGGTGCGGGCGGGCAACAGGATTGATCCGGGCCGGCGACGGCCGGGCAGGGCTCAGCGCCGCACACCCATGGCCCCGCAAACCGGCGCCGGCCAATCCGCTTGGGAAGGCGCCAGTTCCCGATCTATCGCGGTGGCGATATCGGAGGCGAACGGCGCGGCGGCCCGAGTGCGCAGATCGACGTGGACGGCGGTGATCTCGAGCGTGCAGCCGAGCCGGCGGGTGCTGTCGTTGACCAGCAGTGCCACGATATGAACGACCTTGTCGGAGCGGTCCACTCCGCGGACGAACACCGAAACCTCTTCGCCGATCCGTGTTTCGGCGTGATAGCGGATGTGGTGCTCGGCGGTGAAGAATCCGACGCCGCGCCCGGCCCGGTACTCGTCGGTGATCCCGACCCTTTCGAATACGCCGCCCGCTGCTTCGACACACAGGTCGAAGTAGTGCTTGATGTTCATATGGTCGTTCTCGTCGCGGAAGGATTCCGGGACGGTGAACGGGCCCAGCTCCCGGGGTAGCGCCACCACCTGGTCGTAGCCGGGCAACGTGATGGTGCCGGTCATATCCGCTCCTGTCCTGTCCGGGCCGGCCACAGTCTATCGACGCGAGAACCGGCCCCGGATCCGTGGGGGATCCGGGGCCGGTTCCGGCCGGATATCCGCCGACCGGTCAGAGCGGGCGGGAGTCGATGACCTTGCGCAGCCGCGCCTTGTCTCGTTCGAGCTTGCGCGCCTCGTAGGCGATGGGGAAGTACCGCAGGCGTTCGGGCAGCAGTGGCAGCAGCCGGGCGATGAACCAGCCGAGGACCCGCAGTTTGCGCTCGTCGGATTCGCTCCAGGTGAGGCCCAGCTTCCGGCGGGCCGCTTCCGGAGTGGTGCCGACGGTGACGAAGTACTGCATCCGGCCGAACGGATCGGTGACCGCGCGCCACAGCGGGCGCAGGGCTCGCGGTAGTTGTGCGGGCGGCGCGATGGTGCGGATGACCTTCAGGTAGTCCTTCGAGGTCTGGGTCGCCTCCAGGTTGTTCTCGACCTGGTCGGCGAAGAATTTCTCGAAATCGGCGTAGGTCGGGGGCAGTTCCTTGGGCGGCACCGAGAAGTTCCGCATCAGCTGGAGGGCTTCGCGGTAGTAATCCTCTTTCTCCGCGATCGTCAGCGGCCGCTTCGAGAAGTACTTGGCGTTCTCCGAGAAGGCGAAGGTGCCGGTGTGCAATACCCAGGCCCAGGGGCCACTGGACAGCGCGGTGTGCCGGA
Source organism: Nocardia sp. NPDC003345 (assembly GCF_053589395.1). Lineage (NCBI taxonomy): Bacteria > Bacillati > Actinomycetota > Actinomycetes > Mycobacteriales > Nocardiaceae > Nocardia > Nocardia sp. NPDC003345. The sequence goes on along the minus strand of NZ_JBSFRU010000258.1, from coordinate 6,017 downwards.
CGCCCTTGTCGTCGGTGGTGTTGAGAGTGGCGTGCATCTTGCGGAGGCGATCGGTTTCGCCCAGTGATTCCTCGCCGCCGTAGGTCCACATCATGACCGCGGAGAGGCTGCGGACCGCCCGGCCGATGGGGTCGGTGCGGAAGGTGGAGTGCGCGTCGACCACCGCGGAGATCGTGGGCTCCATGGTCTGCAGGAGGAAGGCCGAACCGGCGGTGAGGGAGAAGGTGACCAGTCCGGTCTCCTCCCAGGTGCGGGTGCCGGGACCGAATGGACGACGCTGGGCCGGAGCGTGCGTGTCGATGGATGCGACGTCGACGGACGCGGTCATACGGATCTCCCTTGATCTACTGCATCAATCTGATGAGACGATGATACTCCAACTCTCTCACCATTGCGGGTGTTGTTCAAGGCGGAGAGGGGGCGGGAGGGGGATCGCATTCGAGGCCCGATCGCAGGCAGGGAGGTCGCTCGGCGCAGCGGCGCGGACCGAGCGGCGGAGTCGAAATCGTGAATTCGCGCGGATCCCTCGAAGGGCTCCGGATATGAGAGCGGGCCTCGGCGAAGGGGGGGAGTTAGCCGAGGCCCGCGTAAGGTCGGCCCGGGGGGGAGGGGCCGACGGGATTGATCCTACGCGATGATTCCGCTTTGCGCGTATAAGGGGCCCAGTAGTTTCCAAGATTTTTTGGTGCAGGTCACAGCGGTATCCGCGGGGATCCGGGCGGTGTCGGCGCCCGAATCTGTCGGACGGTTCCGGCAGGATGCCGCTGTGTATCGCGAACCGGATAAATCGGATGAAAACGTCGGCGTCCGCGACGATACTGGCTCGACGTACGGCCGATAACCCCACGCGCTGCAGGTCGGCGACCACGACGGTTGCCGGCGCTCGAATACCACTTCGTCCCCGGACAATTACGAACTCCAGGAGAGATATGCCCGACGCAATAGTCGCCGAGGGTCTCGTCAAACACTACGGGCCGAAGGTCCGCGCCCTCGACGGTCTGGATCTCACGGTGCCCGAAGGTACGGTGACCGCTCTGCTCGGGCCCAACGGAGCCGGTAAGACCACCACCGTCCGGGTGCTGACCACCCTGCTCATACCCGATGCCGGTCGCGCGACCGTGGCGGGTATCGACGTCCTCGCCAGGCCACGCGCCCTGCGCTCCCGTATCGGCGCATCGGGCCAGTACGCGGCCGTGGACGAATACCTCACCGGGTTCGAGAACCTGGAGATGGTGGGCCGGCTGTACCACATGGGAACGCGGCGCAGTAAAGAGCGCGCGCGGGAACTGCTGGAGCGATTCCGGCTCAGCGATGCCGCCGACCGTCCGGTCCGGGGGTACTCCGGCGGTATGCGCCGCCGGCTCGACCTGGCCGGGGCGCTGGTGGCCAACCCGCCGGTCCTCTTCCTCGACGAGCCCACCACCGGCCTGGACCCGCGGGCCCGGCTGGACCTCTGGGATGTCATCGAGGAACTGGTCGCCGGGGGAACCACCCTGCTGCTCACCACGCAGTACATGGAGGAGGCGGACCGCCTGGCCGACGCGATCGCGGTGATCGACCGGGGCCAGGTCATCGCCCGCGGTACCGCCGACGAGCTCAAGAGCATGGTCGGCGGTGACCGGATCGAGCTGACGGTCGATCATGTCGACAACCTGGCCGTCGCGCAGCGGGCGCTGGCACCGCTCGCCGACGGCGAGGTCCATCTCGAACCCGGGCTGCGCCGGGTCGTGGTCCCGGTCAGTGATGGATCACAGGCGCTGGTGGAGGCCATCGGCCGGCTCACCGAGGAGGGGGTCAAGATCCACGATGTCGGATTGCGGCGGCCCTCGCTCGATGACGTCTTCCTCTCGCTGACCGGTCACGAGGCCGAGCGGCCCGAGAACGCGGACGCGGAGTACGAGACACCCCGGGGCCGGCCCGATGCCGCCCGGGAGAACGAATCGATCGAGGTAGCGGAAGGGAAGAGCCGATGACCACGGTGGCCACGGGCGACGGTGTCCGGGATGAGCCGACCTTGGCCGAGCGGATGACCATGGTGGTCAGCGACAGTTTGACCGTCACGAAACGCAATGTCATCAAGATCAAGCGAGTGCCCGATGTGCTGATCTTCAGCACGCTCTCGCCGATCATGTTCGTGCTGCTCTTCGCCTATATCTTCGGCACGGCCATCAAGGTTCCGGGTCTGGAGGGCGGTTACCGGGAGTTCATCATCGGCGGCATCTTCGTCCAGACGGTGGTTTTCGGATCCACCTTCACCGGGCTGAGCCTGGCCGAGGATATGCAGAAGGGCATCATCGACCGGTTCCGGTCGCTGCCCATGGCGCCCTCCTCGGTCCTGATCGGGCGCACGGTCAGCGATGTGGTGATCAATGTGGTCAGCCTGGTGGTGATGTCGCTGACCGGGCTGGTGGTCGGCTGGCGGATTCGCGGCTCGGTGCTGGACGCGGTGCTCGCCTATGTACTGCTGCTGCTGTTCGCCTACGCGATCTCCTGGATCATGGCGGTGGTCGGGTTGCTGGTGCATACCCCGGAGGTGTTCAACAACGCCAGTTTCATGGTGATCTTCCCGCTCACCTTCCTGGCCAACACCTTCGTGCCGTTGACGGATCTGCCGACCCCGCTGCGGGTTTTCGCCGAATGGAATCCGGTATCCGCGCTGGCGCAGGCGACCCGCGAACTCTTCGGGAACACGTCTCCGGTGGTGGAGGGGTCGACGGCGTGGTCGCTGGAGCACCCGATCGCGACGACCCTGATCTGGGTGGTCATCATCCTGGTGGTGTTCGTACCACTGGCCCTGCGGCAGTACCGCAAAACGGTCAGCCGCTGAGAGCGCGGATTCAGTCCTCGGCCGCGGCGGTCCCGGTTTCCGGGGCCGCCGCGCCGCTGTTGCGGGACTGACCGATCCGCGGCGGGGCGGGCGCCGGTTCCGGGGGTACCGGCCGCTTGCTGCGCACCAGCCATGCCGTACCGCCCGCCGCGGCGACCGCGGCGGCGGCCAACAGGCGGTAGCGGGAACGACCGGACGGACGCGATGGCCTCGAACTCATGGCTCAACTCTGGCACAGCCCGGCCGATAGCGCAGACCTACAGGTCAGCGCCCTTTCGGGAGCATGGAACGGGCGGCAGCCGGTTCCACGAGGATCCGCGCGAAACGGACACATGGCACGATGGGGCAGGTGAGAACGACACGCCGCATCCGGTCGGCAGCGCGCCGCGAGATCGTCCAGCCGTCCGCTTCCGGGGTCGTTCGATGAATCCGCAGCAGTCTCCGCCCCCGGCCCAGGTATGCGTGCGACATCCGGATCGTCCGACCGGATTGTCGTGCACCCGATGCGGCCGTCCGGCCTGCCCGGAATGCCTGCGCCCGGCCTCGGTGGGGCAGCACTGTGTGGACTGCGTGAATGCCGGCCGCCGCTCCGTTCCCCGGACCCGCACGGTATCGGGCGCGGTGGCTCCGCGTAACGGCACGCCGATCGTCACCTACGTCCTGATCGCGCTCAATGTGCTGGTCTACGCGGTCACCGCGGCCCAGTCCCGCAGCCTGATGGCGAACGAGCGCGGATCGGCCCTGTTCGTGGACTGGGTGATGTACCCCCCCGCGGTCGCCGGTGGCGACTGGTTCCGGGTGATCGGCTCGGGGTTCCTGCACTACGGGCTGATCCATCTGCTGTTGAACATGTTCGCGCTCTACATCGTGGGTCGCGATATCGAGCTGGTCCTGGGCCGGGCCCGCTACCTGGCGGTCTATCTGATCTCGCTGCTCGGCGGCGCGGCCGCGGTGATGCTGCTGGCCCAGGACAACCTGACCGCCGGGGCCTCGGGGGCGGTGTACGGCCTGTTCGGCGCGATCACGGTCATCCTCATCCGGTTGCGTCAGAGTCCGAACAGCATGCTGATCCTGATCGGCATCAACGTCTTCATCAGTTTCTCGCTGCCGGGTATCTCGCTGTGGGGCCACCTCGGCGGCCTCGCCGCGGGCACCCTGGCGACCCTCGGCGTCGTCTTCCTGCCCGCCTGGGTGGGAGCGCGCACACCCGAGCGGGCGCGAACGGTCGGCATCACGGCGCTGGTGGTGCTCGGCGCGGCGGCCCTGGCGGTGATCGTCGTGGCCACCATGGCCCTGCGCTGACGGCCTGCCGATTGTTTTACGTGAAACATGGAGCCCGGCCCCGGCGGCCGGTTCAGTGCGCGGAATTGCCGTGGAGGCGGAGTTCCTTGCGCAGGGCCTCGTAGACATCCTCCGGGTTGGTGCCCAGATCCCACCGGCCGAAGATGAGCAGTCGCTCGGTGCCGAGGTGGTCGACGTCGATCTCCAGCATCGGCTGTTTACGGCCGAGTCGGCGGTATCCCACCACCCGGGCGCGCAGGATCTCCTCACGGGTGTAGCGCGTGACGCCGGTGAGGCCGCGCAGGACCAGCAGCGGGCGGTTACCCGGGATCACGGACAACCGCGGGCGCTGCCGTATCCCCATTCCGGCCAGCCCCAGCAGAACCAGCGCGGCCACGCCGAGCAGGAACTTGCCGGGCACCTCGGCGGTCAGCACCGCGGCGCCGGCCAGTATCACCCCGCCCGCCGCGACGGCGACCAGCGCGGGGAGCGGGGTCGTCCAGGCCAGGCTCGAATCCGTGCTCTCGGGCTGCACGCGGCGTCGTCCCCTATCCGTCCGATGAGTTATCCACAGGGTTATCCACAAGTGTGCATTAATTACACCCGTGTAATCCCTGGCAGATGGCGGGCTAGCGCCACCGCATCGTCATGATCAGCCCGACCACCATCAGCCCGAACCCGATGAGGAAGTTCCAGGCGTTGAGATCACTCATCCAGCCGATCTGATCGGCGGCCAGATAGTAGACCAGCAGCCAGACCAGCCCGGCGAGCATGAAGCCGAGCATGATGGCGACGTACCAGACAGGCGATGGACCGGCCGCCTTCACCTTCACCGGCGTGCGGCTGGCGGGGTTGATCGTGTAGTCGGTCTTCTTCCGGACCTTCGACTTCGGCATGATGTCCTCGTGTTCAGCGTGCAGGTCGTATTCCAAGGCTATCCCACCAGGTAATCGCCGTGATGCCCAGCGGCCCGCCGGACGGGCCCGAACAGGTGGCGCGTGGTGGGCCCGCGGGTCCCGGCCCGGCCGGGTCCCGGGAAACGGCACGAACCGCAGGCCGGGGGCCTGCGCGCGGGCGCCGAACACGTAATCTTTGTGCATGCGTGTTCTGGTCGTCGACAACTACGACAGCTTCGTGTTCAACCTGGTCCAGTATCTGGGTCAGCTGGGCGTCGAGGCCGTCGTCTGGCGCAACGACGATCCACATCTCGACGATCTGGACGCAGTGGCCGCCGATTACGACGGGATCCTGATCAGTCCGGGCCCCGGCACCCCGGAACGGGCCGGTGTGAGTATCGAACTGGTACGCGCCTGCGCTGCCGCGGCCACCCCACTACTCGGGGTCTGTCTCGGCCATCAGGCGATCGGCGCGGCCTTCGGCGCCACCGTCACCCGCGCACCCGAACTGCTGCACGGCAAGACGAGCTCGGTTTTCCATATCGGGGCCGGGGTCCTGGCCGGTCTGCCCGATCCCTTCACGGCGACGCGGTACCACTCGCTGACTGTGGTGGAGGAGACGATCCCGCCGGAGTTCGAGGTCATCGGGCGCACCGAGACCGGCATCGTGATGGCCCTGCGGCATCGCGAACTGCCGATTCACGGGGTGCAGTTCCATCCGGAATCGGTGCTGACCCAGGGCGGGCACCGGATGCTGGCGAACTGGCTGGAGTTCTGCGGCCGGCGCCCCGCCGAAGGCCTGGTGGAAATGCTGGAATCCGAGGTCGCCGCACTCGCGGTGCAGTGACCGTACGCCGACCGGCTGCCGGGCCGCGGCCCGGCAGCCCTCACGGCGGACCGAGTGGGAGAACTCCGGTATTGATCGTGACGGTGGTCGAGGACTGCACGGTGGTTCCGGCCGACGGCTGCTGACTGAGCACCTTGCCGGCCTGATCCGAGTTCAGGGTGATCTG
>NZ_JBSFRU010000257.1:0-9593 GCF_053589395.1 Nocardia sp. NPDC003345 | reverse complement strand
GGCCGGCGCCGGGGAATGTCCGCACGATCTGCCGCGTGCTCGGGATCCGCACCCGCCCGGATCTCGATTCCCCGGTATCGGCTGCCGAGCTTCGCCGGACCCAGTTTCTCCAGCTCGGCTGCCACCGCCCGGGCCCGCGCCCCACCGCCGTCGGGGCGGAGCGCGTACCAGGAATCGAGCGCGTCACCTATCCGGGCCAGCTCAGCGGCGACAGCGGGCGCGACCGATATCCGGCAGCCCGTCCCGGGGCCCCGGCTCCCCTGATGGACCCCGGCGCCGGGATGCTCCCCCTCGTCCGCGCAACACGTCGCGACAATCGCCCGGAGCCACCTCTCCTCCACCGCGAACCAGCGCCGGGCGCGAGATCCGAACGCCACCGTCGTCGACCCCGCGGCCCAGCCCTCCGCCCGGCCCGCGGTGTGGGACACCAGCGCGAACAGCCCGGCATGCCACAGACCATCGGCGAGCACACCCGAACGCGTGGGCGATGCGGAAGCCTTCGCGATCCGGTAGCGCTGCGGCGCATAACATTCGAGCACACCGTGTCGCACCAGGCGGGCCGTCATCTCCACGGCGGTCCAGGGTTCGGCCCGCGCCGGGCTGTGCGCCCCCGCCATGCCGACCGCGCGCGGAGCCGATACCGGCGCGATACTCATCCCGGTGAGGATCGCGTGCAGCGTCGCCGCGTCGAAATCGAATACCGGCAGCTCCCGCAGCGCCGCGGCGACGGTTTCCAGGGGCTGCCGCTCATCGGTGGACAGGGCGCCGAACAGCCCGGGATCTGTTCCGGGCGCCGAAGCGAGTTCCCGGGCGGCCGCGGCCTCCGGGCCGGCGGGCGGCGGCGCGTCCAGGCCCGCGAGCAGGCTGCGGCGCGCAGCCAGCCGGGCACCCGACCGGCGATCGGCCGTGAACCGATACGCCGTGTACAACACGGCCAATACGATGACGAATACCGCCAGCCAGCGCAGCCCGGAGGCCAGCGCCTGCACGTCGGCGCCCTCTCCGAACGAATTCATCACCAGATTGCGGCCCAGCTCCAGCAGTAGCGCCGAGGCCAGCACCGACAGACCACCGAGGACCCCGGACACGCGGGGTATCTCATTCACCGCAGCACTCCGCCGGTGAGTCCCGGGACGATCCAGCGCCGCCAGGTCGCCAGCACCAGGACAACCGGTAGCACCGCCGCGATCAGCGAACCCGCCGCCAGTTGCGCCGCGTTCTCGCCGAACTGGCGGGCCTCGCCCCACAGCAACAGCGACCACGGCGACGCCCCGGCGCCGCTGATCAGCAGCCCGACGATGAAATCGTTCCAGACCTGCACGAATTCGAGTACGGCCACGGCCACCAGGGCGGTACCGGCCGACCCCAGCAGGCGTCGGCTGATGGTGCCGGGCGCGGCCAGTCCGCGCAGGGTGTCGGCGGCCGGGCTCCCCGGGGGCGCGGCCACCGCGCCGCGCAGGATGAGGACCGCTATCGGCAGGCCCGCCGCGGCGTGGACCAGGACCAGCGGCACCCGGGTGCCGGAGAGCCCGTGATCGTCGATGAACATCTCGAGCGGGCCCAGGTAGGCCTGTACCGGCAGTACCGCCAGTACGACGAGCAGGATCACCATCGCCCGCGCCGGCCACCGCGCGGGTGCCACGGCGAGCCGGTACGCCAGCGGTGCCGCGGCGGCCACCACGATGATCGTCGCCAGCAGCGCCACCCAGAAGGTGGCCTCCAGCGAGCGCCACAGCCAGTGGTTGCGCCATACGTCGGCGAAGGCGGACACCGCCCAGCCGTCCGGGCCACGCAGCGCGACCACCACGAGCACCAGCAGCGGTACCACCGCGGCGGCCGACAGCGCCCCGATGACCGCCGCCCTGGCCCGCGTCGCCATCCGGCCGACCGGTGCCGCCGCGGACCCGCCCGCCCCGGCCGCCTCCGGCGGGAAGCCGGCGGGACCATTCGCCAGACCGGTCTGCAACGCCCAGGCGACCACGCCGACCAGAACCGCCAGCGGCACGGCGTACACCGCGGCGTCACCGGCGGTCGCGGGATCACCGGCCAGCCGCCACCAGGACACCGTGGCACTGTCCACCTGATGGTGCACCGAACCCGGCACCCCGATCAGCACCACATCGAACACCCGGGCCGCGGCCACTCCCACCACCAGTCCGGCCACCAGGACGATCGGCCGCTGCAGGGCGAACAACCGCCAGAACAGCGTCGCTCCGGATTTCCGCTCCAGCAGCGGCCACCGCACCGGATCGCGTTCCAGCGCCCGGATGCCCGCCCGGAACACGCCGACCAGGAAGCCCAGCCACGTCCAGAGGAAGGCCGAGCCGAGCATCGCCACGAACCAGGCCCGGTATCCCGGGAACGCGTCGAAACCCAACCGCGCGCCGGAGTACTGGAAGATCAACCGGAACGCCACCCCGGAGACCACCGCCGAGATTCCGAACGGCACGATCAGCGGCAACCACAATCCTCGGCTGTCCCGGCTCCACCAGGCCAGCAGCATGGCCGTGAGGAGCAACACGGCCGCGAACACCATCCAACCCAGACTGCGCGCATACGCCTCGTCCGACCAGGCCAGCACACCGAGCGTACTCACCCCGACCAGGGCCGGCAGCGCCCACAGACCGCGATTCCCGCTCCGGCGGGCCGCGCCCAGGGCCGCCACGAACGCCGCCGCACCGAGCAGGCATCCCACCACCGGCCAGAGAGCTGTCCGCACGGCGACGACCACCGTCGCCGAGGTCGCCACCACCAGCAGGCCCAGCAACAGCAGCGCCGGCAGGCAGGCGATCACCGTGATCCCGCGCGCCGGGGGCCGACCCGGGACCAGCGGGCCACGCATTCGCGCGAGCGGCAGTTCGAGGCGAAGCTCGTGCGCTTCGAATTCCATGGGTGCCGTACTCATCTCCAACCCCGTTCGAACCGGCCCAGCGCCGCGACCGCCGTCGCGGACGCGGCCCCGACATCGCCGCCACGGTCCCCCACGGCGATCAGGAATTCGGTGAGCACCCGCCACAATCCGTCCCGGCCGCCGACCGCGCCGATCCGATCGGAGAGATCGAACTCCACGCGGCCGGAGATCGTTTCGGCCGCCGCGTCCGACCACGGTGAGTACCGGGCACGGGTCCGCAGATTGGGCCCGAGAAAACCGCCGGGCCCCTCGATCCACGGCAGCGGGGCGGTCTCGGCCGCCAGCGCCGCGACCACCGACTCCGCGCGCTCATCCGCCGACCGGGTCAGCACCATCACGTCACCGCCGGCGATCCGTGGGCGCTCACCGCCCGGTGCCGTGACGGGAAACGGGACCACAGCCGCGCTTTCCGTACCGCGCCCGCTCCGGCGTAACGCGTCGCGCACCACCGGTTCCGCGAAATCCGGGGCCGCCACGGCCAGGGCCCGCCGGTGCTCGAACACATCCCGCACGGCATCGGCGAACTGCCGGGTGAGCGCGGTTCCCACCCCGCCCGGCAGCCCGGAGCGGATACCCCAGAGCCCGCCGAGTCGCGCGAAGGTGGCGTGTACCGCGGGTGCGTTCCAGTCCCGGGGCCCGTCGCCCAGCGCTCGGTACACCGCCGGGGATTCGGCCAGTAGCAGGTTCTCGAAGAGGTCGGTCAGCACCCAGCCGTCCGCGGCACCGAGCGCGAGCAGCCGCCGCGGCGCTCCCGCGAGTTCCCGCACGCCGTCGAGCCAGTCGCCCGCGGTCCAGTTGGCCGGATCGCCCAGCCCGGCCGCGGCCATCGCCTCCCGGTCGTACCAGACCAGTGATTTGCCGCTCGCCTTGAACGGCACGCCGTACGGTCTGTCACCGGCGAAACACAGCCGCTGCCAGTATTCGGCGTAGCGCGGCCCGCTCGCGTCCGACCACAGCGATTCGGGCACTTTCCGCAGCCGGCCCGCCGCGGCCGATTCCCGGACCTGGCCGGCCTGCGGCAGCATGACGATCTCGGGAGCCGAGCGGCCACGGGCCGTGAGGGCGGTGCCGATCTCGTCACCCAGCGGCACCACCTCGACCGGTTCCGGTGAACCCACGGCTGCGAGTACCGCCCGAAACGCCGACAATTCCAGGCCACTCCACGCCACGGCGATCCGGACGGCGTCGCCGTCGCCCAGCAATACCCCCGGCGAGCAGGCGGCCAGCAGCGGCACGCCGGCCAGTGCCCCCAGTACCGCGCGACGCGTCGTCACCATGCCCCGATGCTCATGTCCAGCAGAAGATTTCGATTATCTACCAGACTCCGCCGGGACGCGCGCCGATCGCGAAATCCGCGGCCGCGCCCCGGCTGTCACCGGACGGCGCAACTACTGCCCGGGGCGATGCTCCGGCGCCGGATCGGACTGCCGCGATGCGACTTCCGGTCCCGGAGCGTCCTGGCGCGGGGACAGTGCGGCGGGGCCGGGGTCCGCGGCCGCTTTCGTCGTGGTGACCGGGGCCGCGGTGTCCACCGGCGTGCGGGCCACCGATTCCGCGGCGCGCACGGCACGTTCCACCGCCGGATCGGTACTGGTGTCGAACCAGTCGGCGACCTCGTCGGAATCGTCCTCGGGCTTACCCGGCACCTCCGCATCGGCCGGCGGCTCGTACCGGAAGACCCCGTCCTCGCCCTGCGTGGCGAAGTTCTTCGCGAAACCCTCCAGCGCCTTACCGAAATCGCTGGGGACCAGCCACACCTTGTTCGCGTCGCCGCGCGCCACCATGGGCAGCGTCTGCATGTACTGGTAGGCCAGCAGTTCCGGGGTCGGCTTACCGGATTTGATGGCGGCGAACACCTTCTCGATGGCCTTGGCCTGCCCCTGCGCCTGCAGATAGGACGCCGCCCGCTCGCCCTGGGCGCGCAGGATCCGGCTCTGGCGTTCACCCTCGGCCGACAGGATCGCCGACTGTTTCGCGCCCTCGGCCGACAGGATCTGCGCCTGTTTGGCGCCCTCGGCGGTTTTGATCTGCGATTCGCGGGTGCCTTCGGCGGTGAGAATCATCGCCCGCTTCTCGCGGTCGGCTTTCATCTGCTTCTCCATCGACTCCTGGATCGACGGCGGCGGATCGATGGATTTCAGCTCCACCCGCGCCACCCGCAGTCCCCAGCGGCCGGTGGCCTCGTCGAGCACCCCGCGCAGCTGGTTGTTGATCTGGTCGCGGGAGGTCAGCGTCTCCTCCAGGGTCATCCCGCCGACCACATTGCGCAGTGTGGTGACGGTGAGCTGTTCGACGGCCGCGATGTAGTTGGAGATCTCGTAGACCGCCGACTGCGGCTGCATCACCTGGAAGTACACCACCGAGTCGATCTGCAGGGTCAGGTTGTCCTGGGTGATCACCGGCTGCGGCGGGAAGGAGACCACCCGTTCCCGCAGGTCCACCTTGGCGCGGATCCGGTCGACGAACGGCACCAGGAACGTCAGCTGTCCCGATACGGTCCGGGAGTACCGGCCGAGTCGTTCGATCACCGCCGCCTCCGCCTGCGGGATCAGCGCGATCGACTTGAACACCACCACTGCCGCCAGCAGCACCAGTGCGAGGACGACGATCAGAGCAGCCATCACGGCCCTTTCCAGACGACAGCGGTCGCGCCGTCGATCTTCATCACGTACACGGTCGTACCCTCGGGGTATTCCTCGGCCGGATCCAGCGCGCGGGCCGACCACACCTCCCCGCCCAGTTTCACCCGGCCGTCGTGCTCGCCCACCGGTTCGAGCACCAGCGCGGTCTTACCGGTCAGCGCGTCCACGTTGGTCAGGGTGGGCGGCGGAGTACCGAAGCGCCGCAACAGAACCGGCCGGACGCCGAGCATCAGCACCACGGCGGTGACGGCGAACACCACGGCGTCGACCACGACCGGAGTCCCGGCCAGGAAGCTCACCCCCGCCGTGAGCAGCGCCGCCGACCCCAGCATCAGCAGGGTCAGTTCACCGACGAACACCTCGGTCGCCGCCAGCGCAACGCCGGCGACCAACCAGACAATTGCGGCCACGCGCCCCAGCCTAGTGCGCCAACGGGGCCTGTGCGGGTGGACCGGCGACACCCGGCCCCCGACAGCGGCGCCGACCGGCCCCGGTGCGCTACGTTCGGCCCGGTGAGCGATCGATACGGCGATATCTTCTCCGGCCATCCGCGAACCGCGCGGCGCACGGTCCCCCGGGTCACCGCGGACGCCGATCTGGTGGTCGAGGACGCGGCCAGCGGTTTCTGCGGCGCGGTGGTCGGGTTCGACCGGACCTACGACGGCGATTTCGTGAAACTGGCCGACGCCCGCGGCGCGGTGCGCCTGTTCGCGCTGCGGGAGGCGGCCTTCCTCATCGACGGCGAACCGGTGACCCTGGTGCGGCCGAAAGCGGCACCGCCGGCCCGGCCCGCCCGCTCGGCGTCCGGTTCCACCCGCGTCGAGGGCCTGCGCGCGAAAGTCGCCGCGCCCAGCCGGATCTGGGTCGAGGGCGTGCACGACGCGGCGCTGGTGGAACGGGTCTGGGGACACGATCTGCGGGTCGAGGGCGTCGTGGTGGAACATTTGGAAGGGCTGGACAATCTCGCCGCGCGGCTGGCCGAATTCGGGCCGGGGCCGGGCAAACGGGTCGGGGTCCTGGTCGATCATCTGGTGACCGGTTCCAAGGAGACACATCTCACCACCGGGCTGGGCGAGCATGTGCTGGTGACCGGGCATCCGTATGTGGATGTGTGGCAGGCGGTGAAGCCCGCGGCGGTGGGCATCGCGCAGTGGCCCCGGGTACCGCGAGGCGAGGACTGGAAAAGCGGGGTCTGCCGCCAACTCGGCTGGGGCACACCGCAGGACGGGTGGCGCCGGGTGTACGCGGCGGTCGGATCGTTCCGGGATCTGGAGGCACCGCTGCTGGGTGCGGTGGAGCGTCTGATCGATTTCGTGACCGAACCGGGGGAACCATTCTAACCCGCGGAAACGGCCTCGGCAGACGACGCCCGCCGGTTGCCGACACCCTTTATGCTCGATGATTATGTGCTCTCCCAGTGCCACCCTGACGCTGTGGGCCGGATCGTGGCTCGCGGGTCGCAGCGCGCCCGACGACGTCCTCGGGGCACTGCACGCGTGGGCACCCCGGCACACTCTCGCGGCCGGTGACCCGGTCACCGGTGGGCGTACCGATCTGCCCTGGTCCGCGCTGGGCGGCGCGCCGGGCACCGCGGTCATGCCGCTGCTCAAGATGATTCGCGAGGCGATGGCTGTCCCCGGCGCCGAACTCCGGCTGGTGCTGCCGGTACCCGGTGATGTCCGCGGACTTCCGGTGGGCACCGCCTTCGCGACCGACGCCGTCGAGGCCGAGGAGGGCATTCTCATCGGTGTACCGGGCGAAGAAGGCACCGGGCTCATCCCCTACCTCACCGACGACGACACCCTCCAATGGACGGTCTACGGGGTGCCGATGCCACGGGCCGCCGGGTCCGATATGTCGCTGGGCGAGGCCGAATACGCCATGCGCGAGGCCGTGCGCGACGCCGCGGACGCACTCATGCGGCTGCACACCACCGGGCTCGGCGCCGGTGACGCGGACCCCCGCGAACTCATCGAGGCCGAACTCGCCGACTACTCGCGGCACACCTACCCGGAATGCGTGCCGCTGCGTGCCAAACGCATCCTGGATACCGCCGACCATGTGGCCGCGATCCTCACGGTCGCCCAGCGCGAACCCGCTTCCGCGCCTACCTCGGCCAGCGCCGCCACCGCCCACGAAACCCTCCTGCGACCGCTGTGGGACGCGATCCGCGCGGCCCGCCTCGTCGCCGCGCATACCGCCGCACCTCGGTCGCATTGATCCGCCGAGCCCGACGGACCGCCGCCGGGAGGAACGTCCGAGTTCGCACGGCGACCGGCCCGCACGTCCCGGCCGCGTGCGTGCACGGCCGGGACGCCGGATTCACCGGACGGCGATGATCGCCGACCCGTGACCGAACAGACCCTGGTTGACCGCGATACCGGCCCCGGCGTTCTGCACCTGACGGCCGTCGGCCTGTCCGCGCAGCTGCCAGGTGAGCTCACAGACCTGGGCGATGGCCTGCGCGGGAATCGCCTCACCGAAGCAGGCCAGTCCGCCGCTGGGGTTCACCGGCACCCGTCCCCCCAGCGTGGTCGCGCCGCTGCGCAGCAATTCCTCCGCGCCGCCGATCTCACACAGGCCGATATCCTCGTACCAGTCCAGTTCCAGGGCGGTGGACAGATCGTAGACCTCCGCGAAGGACAGCTCGGCCGGGCCGAGGCCGGCTTCCTCGTACGCGGCCCGCGCGATGGCGGAGCGGAAGGTATGCGGCGGAGCCTCGACGGCCACGGCCGAATCCGTCGCGAAATCCGGCAGGTCGACGACCGTCTTCGGGAATGTGGGCGTCACCGTCGACAGCGCGCGGATACGAACGGGGTCGGCGATGCCGTGCCGGCGCGCGTAGTCCACCGATGTCAGTACCAGTGCCGCACCGCCGTCACTGGTCGCGCAGATATCGAGCAGCCGCAGCGGATCCGAGACGATGGCCGAGCCCGCGACTTCTTCGGCCGAGACCTCTTTGCGGTACCGGGCGTACGGATTGTTCAGGCCGTGCCGGGCGTTCTTCACCTTGACCGCGGCGAAATCGTCGAGCGTGGCGCCGTGCAGCGCCATCCTGCGGCGGGCGTAGAGCGCGAAGTAGATGGGGTTGGTGGCGCCGAGCAGGTGGAAGCGCAACCAATCCGGATCATCGCGGCGTTCGCCACCCACCGGCTGGAAGAACCCCTTGGGGGTGGCGTCCGCACCGATCACCAGTGCCACATCGGTCAGACCGGCCAGAATCTGGGCGCGCGCGTTGGCGATGGCCTGCGCACCGGAGGCGCAGGCAGCGTAGCTGCTGGAAATCCGCGCACCCGACCAGCCCAGCGCCTGGGCGAAGGTGGCTCCGGAGACGAACCCGGGATATCCGTTGCGGATCGTGTCCGCGCCGGCGATATAGCCGACATCACGATGGTCCACCCCGGCGTCCGCCAGCGCCGCGCGGGCCGCTACCAGCCCGTATTCGACGAAGTTTCGCCCCCATTTGCCCCACTGGTGCATACCCGCACCGAGGACAGCGATATCGCGATCAATCCTGTCGGTCATCGACCGGCCTCCACATCCACACCGTGTGATCGGCTTCCTCGTCGGTGTACAGCACGCCGAGGGTGAGCTCCACCGCCATGCCGACGGCCAGGTCGTCCACCGTCAGACCGCGGACGACCTGCCCGAGGATCACCATCTGCTCGACCTCGAGCTCCACCGCCGCGACGACGTAGGGCTCGAACGGATCGGGTGAGACGTAGGGCGGGGGCGGTTTGTACCGGGCATCCGCGTACGACCAGATCCGGCCACGCGTGGAGAACAGGTATTCGGACAGTTCCGAGCCGTCCTTCGGACCGGCGCACTGCGGGTTCCGGCAGGCCAGCGTGTTCCGTGGGAAGTAGGGCGTGCTGCACACATCGCAGCGGCTTCCCACCAGACGCGGCGTGCCGTCATCCGTGGTGAACCAGTCCGGTATCGCCGGGCGTTGTTCCTTCTGCACGCCCCGACACTATAGGAACACGTTCTACTTCGGGACAGGAACACGTTCTATTTCTGCACCGGCCCGGCGCGCGATC
>NZ_JBSFRU010000256.1:0-9646 GCF_053589395.1 Nocardia sp. NPDC003345 | reverse complement strand
CCCCACTCCGCGGGCAACCTCACCTCCCCACTCCGCGGGCAACCTCACCTCCCCACCTCCGCAGTCAAAGCCGCCCACCCACCTCCACGAGCAACGTCACCTCCCCCTTCACGCGCGAGGTCACCCCCCTTCACGAGGGAAATGACCTCCTCCCCACCTCGACGAGCGCAGTCCCCTCCCCCACCCCAACCGTCAGCCGGTGTCAGCCGCCGACACCCTCCAACACAAACCCCCGCACCTCCGCGACGAACCGCTCCGGATCCTCGAGGAACAGCCCGTGCTTGGCGCCCTCCCAGATGGAGACGCGGCCGTGCGGCGCGACATCCGCGATATAGCGGCCGTCGGCCACGGGGACCACCGGGTCGGCCGACCCGTGCAGCACCAGCACCGGGATATCCAGGCCGCGCAGGGTCTCGGTGTTGTCGACCGAGCGGTAGAACAGCGCCTTGCGCACGAACGGCGGAGTGGCCAGGCTCGACCCGAACAGGCGCTGCGCGTCCGCGCCCTTGTCTCGCCGCGCCCCGGTATTGGCGTCGCCGAACGCGGTGAATCCGCGCATCGCCCGCCCCGGGCTCTCCTCGAACACCGCCGGTATCGCCTGGGCCATGGCCTCTCCGACCTCGGCACCGGGCACCCCTTTGCCGATATTGGCCATGGAACCGGTGTAGACAACTCCGGCGACCGCGCCGGTCCCGTACTCGGCGAGGTAGTCGCTGATCACGATCCCGCCGTAGGACCAGCCCAGCAGTACCGCGCCGGTCTCGATCGATTCCGCGGCCAGGACGGCCGCGATATCGCCCGCCCAGTTCTTCGGTTCGTCGTATCCGGTGCGCGGGGCCTCCGAGTATCCGTGCCCGCGCAGGTCGATCGCCACCACCCGGAAATCGGCGGCGAGGTCGTCGAACACCGTTCCCCAGCAGCGCAGATCCGCCGACCAGCCGTGCACCAGAACCAGTGGCGGTGAATCCGGGGAACCGCCCGTCCGGTAGACGATGCCGGTGCCGTCGATACTGCGCACTTCTCTGATGCCCATGTGCGCATCATAGGATCGGCCCATGAGCACACGTACCGCTGTTGTCACGGGAGCCAGTTCGGGAATCGGTGCGGCCACCGCCCGGGAACTCGCGAAGCAGGGGTATCACGTGTATGTCGGCGCCCGCCGGCTGGACCGGCTGACCGCGCTGGCCGCGGAGATCGGCGGGACGGCGCTGGAACTCGATGTCACCTCCGAGGAATCGGTGCGCGCGTTCACCGACGCGATCGGCGACGTGAACGTGCTGGTGAACAATGCCGGCGGCGCCAAGGGCCTGGCCACCGTCGCGGATGCCGATCTGGACGATTGGCGCTGGATGTGGGAGACCAACGTCCTGGGCACGCTGCGGACGACCAAGGCCCTGCTACCGAAACTCATCGCCTCCGGGGACGGCCTGATCGTCACCATCACCTCGGTGGCCGCCTTCCACGCCTACGACAACGGCTCCGGCTACACCTCCGCCAAGCACGCCCAGGCGGTACTGCACCGGACCCTGCGTGGTGAACTCCTCGGTCAGCCGGTGCGGCTCACCGAGATCGCGCCCGGCGCGGTGGAGACCGAGTTCTCGCTGGTCCGTTTCGACGGCGACGCCGACCGCGCCGCCGCCGTCTACCAGGGCATCGACCCGCTGGTCGCCCAGGACATCGCCGAGATAGTCGCCTTCGCGGCGAGCCGCCCGCCGCATGTCAACCTGGACCAGATCATCGTCAAACCCCGCGATCAGGCCGACCCGGGCCGTTTCGCCCGCCGCTCCTGACCGCGCCGGGCGTCAGATCTGCACACCCACCGGCACCGGTTCGGGCACCAGCACGATCCCGAACCGCTCGGCCACCCCGTCGCGGACCGTCCGCGCCAGCGCCACCAGATCGGCGGCTGTCGCGGTACCGCGGTTGGTGAGCGCCAGCGTGTGTTTGGTGGACAGTCGCGCGGCGGATCCGGCGCCCGGGAAGCCTTTGCCGAATCCGGCTCGTTCGATCAGCCAGCCCGCCGAGAACTTCACGCCGTCCGGCGCTGGGTAGGTGGGGACGGGAATATCGCCGACCCGGTCGCGGATGGCGGCGCGGACCCGGTCCACGCGGTCGTCCGGGACGACCGGGTTGGTGAAGAACGAGCCCGCGCTCCAGGTGTCGTGATCGGCCGGATCCAGCACCATGCCCTTTCCGGCGCGCAGGCCGAGCACGGCTTCGCGGACCGCGGCCGCCGGCCGGGATTCGCCTTCGCCGGCGTCGAGGGTCCGGGCCAGTTCACCGAACCGCAGCGGCGCGCTCACGCCCGACGGGTCGAGGGCGAATTCGACGGCCAGCACCACCGCGTCGCCGGTGTGTTTGAGACGGCTGGTGCGATAGCCGAGGGCGAGATCCTCGGGCCCCACCCAGTGGGTCTCCCCCGATGCCCGGTCCAGCAACCGGACCCGGCGCAGCACTTGGGCGACCTCCACCCCGTAGGCCCCGACGTTCTGCACCGGGGTGGCCCCGGCCGATCCGGGAATACCGGACAGGCATTCCAGCCCGCCGAACCCGGCGGCCACGGTTTTCGCCACCACCGAGTCCCAGTCGGCCCCGGCATCCACGGTGACCCCGTCGGCACCGAACTCGATACCGTCGCTCGCGACGCGGACCACCACGCCGGGCACCGGGTCGTCGGATACGAGCAGGTTGGAGCCGCCGGCCAGCAGCAGCACCGGCACCCCGGCGGCGTCCAGCGCGGTGACGGTGGCCACCAGCGACTCGGTGGTGGCGCAGTCGGCGACCGTGGCCGGACCACCCACCCGCAGCGTGGTGAGCTCGGCGAGCGGGACCGACGGGCGCACCAGCGCGCCGGTTCCGGCCAGCAGGGTACGCAGTTCGTCGGCCGGGACAACCCGAGAAGTTCGCACGACCAGACGGTAGCGTGTTCGGTCATGGCTACAGCGCTGGCGTATACGGCTCGCTATTCCCACCCGGTCGCCGCGGTCCGCGAGGCATTCTGCACGGAGCAGTACTGGCGGGATCGTATCGAGGCGGTGGGCGGTCCGAACGCGAAGTTCGTCTCGCTGACCGTGGAGGGCGAGCAGGTGCGGGTCGAGGTGGTGCAGACCATTCCCTCCGATCTGCTGCCTCCCGCCATCACCGCCGTACACCCGGGCGATCTGGTCATTCCGCGCACCGAGCTCTGGTCGGGGACCACCGGAAGTTTCGAGGCCCGGGTCGAGGGCGCTCCGGCGGAGGTCCGGGGCACCATCACCGCCACCGACGAGCCCACCGGGGCGGTCGCCGAGATCTCCGGCTCCATCGAGGTGAAGATCCCGCTGTTCGGCCGCAAGATCGAAGAGGCCATCGGGGAACGTCTCACCGAACTGCTCGCCGAGGAGACCGAGTTCACCAACGGCTGGATCGCCGAGCGCGGGTAACGCCCCCGGCTACGCGCCCGCGCCATCCGGCCTCCGGCGGGTGCGCGCGGTCGCGGACGGTAACCTACCGCCCATGGCTCGCCGACTCGACTATTCCGCCCGCTACCCGCTGCACACCACCAAGGAGCTGTACGCGGCGCTGACGAACCGGGATTACTGGGAGGCGCGGGTGGAGGAGATGCGCAAGTACTCGCCCAACGAGGTGGTCTCCATCGACGCGAGCGAGGACGGGATCGACGTGGTGCTGCATCACATCCTGCCCCGCGATGTACTTCCCGAGATCGCCCAGTCGGTGATGCGCAAGGATATGGTCATCACCCGTAAGGAGAGCTTCGGCCCGTTCGGGCCCGAGGTCGACGGCCGGTACTCGGCGTCGATTCCGGCCGGGCCGGGCAGCCTCACCGGAACCATCTCCCTGTTCCCCACCGAGACCGGCTGCACGATGCGGATGTCGTCGGAGGCCAAGGTCTTCATCCCGATGGTCGGCCCGCGCCTGGAACAGCTCATGCTGGTGAATCTGGTGGACCTGTTCCGCGCCGAGGCCGAAGTGACCCAGAAATGGCTGGACGAGCACAAGTCCGCCGGCTGAGCAGCCCGCTCGGCACCGTCACCCGCGGTACCACCGGCACGAACCGGCTCCGGCGCAGCGACCGGCAACTGATGCACGATCCGCGGATCACCGCGGTGTTGCGCGAGGCGGCCGATCCGCTGGTGGTCGATCTCGGATACGGGGCACAGCCCTGGACGACGCTGGAACTGGCCGCCCGGTTGCGTACGGTCCGGCGGGATATCCGGGTGGTGGGTCTGGAAATCGATCCGGCGCGGGTGGTGCCCGACCGCGACGGCGTGGTCTTCGCACGCGGCGGTTTCGAATTGGCGGGTCTGCGCCCGATCCTGGTCCGCGCGTTCAATGTGCTGCGTCAGTACCCGGAGGAAGCGGTCGACGGCGCGTGGCGGACCGTACTCGCGGGCCTGGCGCCCGGCGGCCTGCTGGTGGAGGGGACCTGCGACGAACTGGGCCGCCGCTGCGCCTGGGTGGTCCTGGACCGCACCGGCCCGCGTTCGCTGACTCTGGCCTGGGATCCGGGCACGGTCGAAAGGCCCTCGGATCTGGCCGAACGGCTACCCAAGGCGCTGATCCACCGCAATATCCCCGGCGAGCGGATCCACACCCTGCTGATCGCGGCGGACCGCGCCTGGGCGCACAACGCCCCACTTGCTTCCTTCGGTCCCCGGGTGCGCTGGCGGGCGTCCGCGGATCTCCTGCGGGAGCAGGGCTTTCCGGTCCGCGATTTCCGGCGGCGGCTGCGCGACAACATCCTCGAGGTGCCGTGGTCCACGGTGGCGCCCGCCTGACAGGCGGAGGCCGGCATGTGCTTCAGATCACAATTCGGCCGGGGAACCACCGCTGACATCGGCGGCTTCACCGTATGCCCATATCCGGGCCTCATAGCCGGCACAGAATCATCGGGAAGAATCTCACTCATGCCCACCAAGTCCCTGTCTGTCCCGAAGGTCAGCCGCCGGACCACCGTGATCGCTCTGGTCGCCGTGCTCGTGCTGGTGGCCGGCGCGCTGATCGGCGGTGAAGCCTATGCGCGGCACCGCATCGCGAGCTGCATAAGCTCACAATTCGAAAAGGAAATGGGCTCCAAGATCGACGTCGGTTTCGGAGCCAAACCACTGCTCATCACCTGGCTGGACGGGAAGGTCTCCCGGATGGACGTCGACAGCGAGGGCGCCGAATTCGGCCCCGCCGTCGGTATGCAGGTGCATGCGCAGTTCCACGACATCACGATGCCGAAAGGTAGTAGCAGCGGTAGCTCGATCGGCAGTTCCTCGGCCGATGTGAGCTGGAGCAACACCGGTATCAGCGAAACGCTGAAAGGCCTGGTGTCCGACGTGGTTTCCGACCCCGATACCGGACAGCTCACCATGAAGGTCCTCGGCGGTATCGGCGAACTGCAGGTGGTGCCGCAGATCAAGGACGGCAAGGTCGATGTATCGGTCGCCCAGGCCCAGTTCCTGGGATTCGGGATCCCCGACGATCTGGCCCAGGGTGTCGTGGATCTGATGACCGAGAGCCTGCAGACCTATCCGCTCGGCCTCGAACCCACCGAACTGCGGGTCACCGACAACGGAATCGAGGTAGACCTCGCGGGCGGCGCGGCCGAATTGCCGGCACCGGCCGAGGGTAGTAATGCGTCCTGCTGACCTCCGGCCCGCGCGCGATCGCGGGCCGGCCTCATTCCGGGAAACCGCCGAGTACGTCACGGCTACGGGACAATCCGAGCCGGGTCGCACCGGCGGCGATCATCTCGGCGGCCTGGGCCGCCGTCCGGATTCCGCCGCTCGCCTTCACACCGAGACGACCTCCTACGGTCTGCGCCATCAACCGCACGGCACGCACCTCGGCGCCGCCCGCGGGATGGAATCCGGTGGAGGTCTTCACGAAATCGGCGCCCGCCTGCTCGGCGGTGCGGCAGGCCTCGACGATCGCCTCGTCCGGCAGCGCCGCGGATTCGAGGATGACCTTCAGCACCGCGCGGTCCGAAATCGATTCGCGCACCACGATGATATCGGCCAGGACCGCGGCGAAATCCCCCGCGAGGGCGGCCCCGACGTCGATCACCATATCCACCTCGGCCGCACCCTGTTCCACCGCCAGCCGGGCCTCGGCGCCCTTCACCAGCGAATGGTGTTTGCCGGACGGGAAACCCGCGACGGTGGCGACCACCACGCCCGGCGCGCGCACGGGGAGCATGGCCGGCGAAACGCAGATCGCGTAGACCCCGAGTTCGCGCGCCTCGGCCACGAGAGCGGTAACATCCGCGCTCGTCGCCTCCGGAGCCAGCAGGGTGTGGTCGATCATTGCGGCCACCTCGGACCGGGTCAGCGACTGGGAATCGGCCATGGGTCCAGAGTCTGGCATACCCGCATCCGGTGGCCGGGGCCCGGCGCGGCGAATTCCGTTGCGCGCCCCGGACCGCTCACGCACACTCGTATCGGCCGCCGAAGAGAGGACGCCGTTGCTGATCCGCCGCGAACGCGCCGTCGACGCCCCCGCCATCGCCGCCGTGCACCGCAGCGCGTTCGCGCCGCACTACGCACCGGGAGGTTTCGCGGCCGGTACCGCGGACCCCGGTGAACCACCCGAGATCGCGCTGGTGCAGCGGTTGCGCAGTGATCCGGCGTGGATCCCCACCCTGTCGATGGTCGCGGTGGCGCACGAGTCCGTGGTCGGCCACGTCTGCGTGACCCGGGCCACCGTGGGCCCGTTCCCGGTGCTGGCCCTCGGCCCCATCGGGATCCACGCCGAGGCGCAGCGCGAGGGGATCGGCACGGCGCTCATGCACGCGGTGCTCGGCGCCGCGGACGCACTGGACGAACCGCTGGTCGGGTTGCTCGGCAGTCTCGAGTACTACCCCCGGTTCGGCTTCCAGCCCGCCGAGCGACTGGGCATCGCGCCGGACGAGCCGGACTGGGCGAGTCATTTCCAGATCCGGCCGCTGACCGCCTACGACGCGCAGATCCTCGGCGAGTTCCGCTACCCCGAGCCGTTCTACACGCTCTGACCGGCACCGGACGGAGGCGCGGACGGCGGTCCGGGCCCGCCCTGTCAGGATGACCTCATGGTTTCCGCCGTTCCCGCCGCCGACGACCGTCGCTATGTGCTCACCCTGGGCTGCCCCGACCGTCCCGGCATCATCGCCACCATCACCTCGTTCATCGCCGGGTTCGGGGGATCCATCCTGGAGGCGGGCTACCATTCCGACCCCGAGACCGGCTGGTTCTTCACCCGTCAGTCGATCAGGGCCTCGACCGTTCCCTTCGGCGTGGAGGATCTGCGGCAGCGGTTCCGGGCCATCGCCGATGAACTCGGTCCGCGCACCGAATGGCAGGTGCACGACTCCGGCGTCAAGCGACGCTCGGTGGTACTGGTGAGCAAAGAGGGCCACTGCCTGCACGATCTGCTGGGCCGGGCCACCTCCGGTGAACTACCGGCCACCATCGAGGCGGTGATCGGCAATCACCTCGACCTGGCCGCGATCACCGAGGCGCACGGCATCCCGTTCCATCACATCCCGTTCCCGAAGGACCCGGCCGAGCGCGGACCGGCCTTCGAGCGGATGCGTGAACTCGTCGACCGCCACGATCCGGACGCGGTGGTACTGGCCCGGTTCATGCAGGTGCTGCCCGAGGATCTGTGCGAGCACTGGGCCGGGCGGGCCATCAATATCCACCACAGCTTCCTGCCGTCGTTCGTCGGTGCCCGCCCGTATCACCAGGCCTTCGCCCGCGGCGTGAAACTGATCGGCGCGACCTGCCACTATGTGACCGCCGAACTGGACGCCGGCCCCATCATCGAACAGGACGTGATCCGGGTCGATCACGCCGACGAAGTGAGCGATATGGTCCGCCAGGGTCGCGATATCGAACGCGTCGTGCTGGCCCGCGGGCTGCGCTGGCATCTGGAGAGCCGCGTCCTGGTCCACGGGCGCCGGACCGTGGTGTTCTCCTGACCGGCTCCCGGCCGGACCTCAGCCGACCGCGCCGGCCGGCTCCCGCACCGAGGTGAGCACCTGGTCGAGCACCTCGTTGAACTCCTCGATCGCTTCCAGGTTGCCGAGGTGCCCGGTGGGCAACAGCACGAACCGGACCAAATGACCGGTCTGTTCCAGCCAGGCAGCGATCTGCTCGGCGTGGACGGCCGGGGTCATATCGTCGGCGGTCCCGGCGATCACGGTGGTGGGCACGGTGAGATTGCGGGCGGCGTCGCCGAGGTCCATTTCCGCCAGCAGCAGGCCGAACGCCGACCGCACCCGGGCCCGGCACGAGCGCACGATATTCATCCCGAACTCGATCGCCTCCGCATCGGCCGCGAGGCTCATGATCTGCCGGGCGAAGATCCAGCGGACCGCGGCCACCGGCGGGAAGACGATCCGCGCGCTCAAGCCGTTGCGGCCGAGCCACGCGGGCAGCGGGACCACCCGGTCGATCAGCGGCAGCCGCCGGTTGAAGAACGGGACGACGGTGGTCTCGGCGACCAGTGAGTGCGGCCCGGTATTGGCCAGCACCACCGAGACCGCCTGGTCGGCGACCCGCTGGGGATACTTACCGGCCCATGCCTGCAGGGTCATCGCGCCGAGGCTGTGACCCACCAAGACCGCCCGCTGACCGGGGCGAAGGACCGCGTCGAGGACGGCGCACAGGTCGTCGGCCAGCAGATGGCAGTTCAGTTCCTCCGGGGCTCCGAATTCGCTTTCCCCGTGCCCGCGCAGATCGAACGCGATGATCCGGTAACGCCCGGCGAACTCGTTGATCTGCGGGTTCCAGTACTCGAGCGAGCAGGTCCAGCCGTGGACGAGGACCACGGGCAGGGCGTCGGCGGGGCCGTAGGCGTGCACTCGCAGCCGGGCTCCGTCGGCGGCCCGGGCCTCGATGACCTCGTGTTCCACCCGCGGTGGATTCAGGGCCGGATTGCGGTATCCACCCCGGGTACGCAGCCCGGCGCGGTGCACCTCGAACAGACCGTCGATCTGGTCCGCGAGGGCGCCCAGGGCAGCCTTCGGCATCGTCGCGCGCATCGGCACACTCCTTTGTGTTACTGCTTGACACAGTAACCCTTGGAGTCGCGCCGTGCCACCCGGGCGCCGCGGCTCTGCCGCCTACGGCTGCTACCAGCGCGGTCCGCGCTGGACCTCGTCGAGTTTCGGCCGGACGTCGGCGAGATAGATGCCCGTCGCGATGATCGCGATGAACGCCAGCAACCCGAGGCCCGCCGATCCCACCAGCAGCAACAGCGCCGCCACACCCAGGATCGCCAACCAGATCGGCTTGGTCAGTTTGTCGACCGCGGTGAACGCGTCGGAGCGCTGGCGCACGGCGTGCACCAGCGCGAATACGGTCGCGCCCAGCGCCAACAGCCGCAGCGCGAGCATGATCCACCCGGTCAAGCCATACACCTGTTCCACCCCACCATGATAAGAGCAGCGCCCCCGTGCACCACAGGTGCACGGGGGCGCGAGCCCTGACCGGCCGATCAGATGTTCTTCGGCGCGGTCTTCTTCGGGGCGGCCTTCTTGGCGGCCGGGGCCTTCTTGGCGGCGGGAGCCTTCTTGGCCGGAGCCGGGGTCGGCGCGGGCACCGGGGCGGGCTCGACCACTTCGGCGTCCAGGACGTCGGGCGCGGCGGGCGTTTCCGCCTCCACCACCGGCGCGGCG
>NZ_JBSFRU010000255.1:0-9669 GCF_053589395.1 Nocardia sp. NPDC003345 | reverse complement strand
AGGCGATCCGGCGTGACCGTCGCCCGCAGCGCGCCGGGATCCTGAGGGCGCGATCCGATCGGCGCGTCTCGCCCGCTGTCTCGGTCCCGGCCGTATATGTCTGTGTCGGAAAGGATTTCCTCGCTCAGGCCACGGGCACCGTCCGTGATCCGGCCGGGCTCGGAAAACGTCACATCTACGATGAGGTGTTCCCCGTGGGGGCCCAGCAGGTGGTTGACGGTCACCTCGGTGAACCCCAGTTCACCGGCCATCTTGCCGGTGAACGTCCGGCGGGCGGCATCCTCGGGGGAGAGCTGTAGATCCTGCAGGTACGCGTTGAAGGTGTCGAGGTTGTCGGTGTGGCTGTCGCCCGCCGACCACGGGGCCCGGATGGCGCGTACCTGAGAGCCGATCTCGGACATCATGTCCCGGAACATCTCCTGACCGGAGGGTGTACCTTCCGCCGCGCCGATCTGGAACAGGAGAACACCCTCTTCATCCACCCATCCGTGGATGCCGTCGCGGTCACCGGCGCGGTAGGTGTTCGAGTACGTGGCAATGGCTTCATCGCCACGGCGAGCCAGGTATTCGGCGGGTGTTCCGTCCGCGGGAACGGGCTGCCAGGGGAAGTAACGGTTGCCCCACACCTCGAGTGCCGCGGTACGGGCCGATTCCGGTGCTCCCCGTGAACTCGATACCTCGTGGGGATACAGCTGCGCCAAGGTCGACCACACGTCTTCCGGCAACGGTCCGGCGATGGTGCGGGGCCGGTCGAAGTCCAGTGCCGCAGCAGCCCGGGCGGGCCGGTCGGGGATTCCGCCGGGATAGCGCTCGGGAAACCTGTCGGAGTCGTATCGGCCGAGCAGTCTGCCAAGAGCCTGTTCCGCCTCGGCCCGATCCGCCGGATCCACCGGTGAATACACCAGTGCGTGGGTCTGCTCGGCCGCGATCGACCCTGGTTCGAATTCGTGGAGCATGCCGTCGTCGGTGTCCGGATCGCGCACCTCGACGACTCGGCGGCCGTCGTAGACGAGCGTCCTGGCGCGTTCCACACCATCGATCAACTCGAGCACCACCGCGGTCTGCCCGGGAAGATCGTCCTGTATCAGCCGCTCGGCGATCTGATCGGTGGAACCCAGATCACGCAATTCGGCGCCCGGCGCGGCCAGCGCCGCGTGCGCGTCCTCGGACAGTGCGCTCAGATCTCGCGGTGGTTCGTCACGAGTGCCGTCTTCGCCGGAAACCGGCTTGCTCCCGATTCGATCACCAGTGTCTTCCGCAACTGTGCGTTGCTGCCACGGGGTGGGTGCCGGTGGCGCGGTGGAGTCGTTATTGCCGGTGCTTCGGCCGGGTATCGCGCCGATCGCATCGGTGGACCCCTCCCGCGAGCCGGTGGATGCCACAGCCGCCTCGAAAGCGGCGTCCGCCGACCATACGATCCCGGATTCGCCGAGCCATTGGGTGAGTATCTCGTGCACGATGCGAAAGGCGGCGACAGTTCGCTCTGGTTCGAGGCCGGGATCGAACCGCTCGTAACGAGCGGTTTCCGGTGTGTCGCCCCGGCCGAACTCGATCGTCAGTTCGCCCGGCTCGCCGAGAACGGGATGGACCACCGCATCGATCGACAAGCCGCCGTCGCGTGGGAAAGCGATGTTTTCGACCTCGAACCAGAATTTTTCATTGCCGCCACGCAGATGTTGCGCAACGTTCTTTGCGATTGTGGGCCTGTCCCGAATGGAACCGGAGTTCCGCACAAAGGTTTCCGCGGAGTATTCTTCAGTGCTGTCGGGTGGATTCCGCCAAGCGCCCCCAACGTGATTGTCGTCGAAATCGATGGATATTCTCGACAGGTCGAAGTTCTGGCTCAGCCGGTGCCGGGATTGGGCCCAGAATTTCGGAGACCTGGTTGCATGTTCTATGACCATGCCGCTGAAGAATCCGATCTTTTCCGGCCTTCCATCTACCAGGCGCCAGTATCCACCGCCCGCGACAATGCTCGGTCCCTCGATTCTGTGGTAAATACTCCGCTCGTTCTCATCGGCAAGGGTCGATATATATGAGTACAACAGGTTCGGATGTTCGGCGCTGCCGTCTTTCGTGGTGACGATCGATCCGTTTCTCAGTACGAGAAAACATTTATCGCCGCGTCCCGTTGCGAATGTCTTTCCATCGTCCCCCGTGAATGATCCATTCTCGTTCTCGCCGAGAACAACGATCTCGACCTGCCGCTTCCAGGAGTTGTCGACTTCGGGATGGAATTTCGGGACGATTTCTGCCCCGTCGTATTCCACTCGGCTCGGGTGAGCTCCGGTCGATTCGTTGTCGGATCTCGGTCGCGCGCCGATCGTATCGGCGCGGCCATGCGGAGACGAGGTGGGTTGCGGGCCGAGGTCGAAGTTCGGCGGGAGCTTGCCCAGCCACTCCTCGGCCAGCGAACGCGCCCACTGTTCGACGGCGTACTGGTTTCCGCCCGCTGCCGCGGCCGTGGTTCGCGCGTCGTCGTTGTGCACGAAGAACCGTTCGTACCGCCGCCGCATCGGCTCGGAGAGGCTCTCGGCCGAAGGACGCAGGATCTCCGGGGCGGATTCCTGGATCCTGCGGACCGCCGCCACCGCTTCCGCACCGATGAGCAACTCTCTGCCCGACAGCAAGGTGTTCAGACGCACCGCGATCCGGCGCTGGTGATCGGTCAGTGAACCCACTGATCGATTCAGGTCCGCCGCGAGTTCACGGACCGGTTCCTTGTCGACGAAGACCCTGGTGGCGACGTCTCTGTCCGCTTCCGGCAATTTCGGGATGAGCGCCGCGAGCCGCGCCGGTGGCGCCGCTCGTACGACCGAGAGCGCGGAGGGTTCACGCCGCGGCGCCGCTGCTGGTTCCTGCCGCGGTGCGCTCACCGCCGGCACCGGCGACGAACGCGGGCCCGGCGCGGCCTCGGAATAGTCGACGACGACCCCGGAGCGGATCGGCTGGTATCGGAGCTTGCGGGCCGCGGCCCGGACCGCGTCCCGTACGGCACTGTCGCCCACAGGTCGACCGGCGAGAATCTTCGCGACCATCGGCCGGGGTACGTGGCTCTCCCGCGCTATGTCGTCATGTGTGGCCCGGCGCAGGACACCGCCGCCGGTGTACCGGGCCGCAGTACCCGGTGGCAGCATTCCGGCCAGCAGGGTGGCGACCCGATCGATAGCACGATTGGCCGAGGACAGGGGTCGGCCCAGCGCACCCGCCACCTCGTCGGCCGATTGTCCACGCAAGAAGTAGCGGTCGAATACTTCCACCCGCTCCGGAGCGATTTCCGCGAGCCGTGCGCGGGAGCGCTGCAGCAACTGTGGTTCGGCAGCCGCAACCGCCTCCACCAGCAGCACGGTCGCCTTTCCGCCGCTGAGGTATTCGGTCTCGGCCGCGGTCGACTTTTCTGGCGTAGTGCGTTCGTCGCCGGGCTCCGGGGGGCCGGCGATTCTCTGATCGCGGGGCGGATTGCCGCGGTCTCGCCGGCCGAGGTCCTTGTTGATGTCTTCTAGAGTGCCGTCCTCGGTTCTGCGGTATCGGGCGGTGTGGATTCGGAGGATTGTTTCGTAGGGATGGGTGAATTCATCGGCGTCGATCACCCGGGGAATATGGAGTTTTTTCTCTGCGGATGATTTCGATTCGGCGTGCTTGATGTTGGTGTCGAAGATGATCGCCTGGCCGGGGCCGGTATTGACGATCGTGAAGACGTGCATGGTTTTGCCGCCGTCGTCGACCAGGACGTCCATCGTGTCGACCTCGGTCTGATCGGCATTTTTGACCTGGTCGATGAGCGGTCCGAACACACCGGGGGTCTGCGGGGCCTGCGAGGCCGTTGCTTCGCCCGCCGTATCGGTCGGGAGGTGGTATTCGACGAGTGTGCCCCCGGTGTATTTTTCGAGGGTTCTGTAGTTCCGTTTCCTGCCGCTGGGTGCGGTGGCGTCGTCCTTACCCAGCCCGTGCAGGATTCGGGCGGTCCGGTCGAGGCAGTCGTCGCGCAATTCCTCCCACCACTGGCGGCGAACACCGTTTTCCAGAGCGAGGGCCGCGGCGGTGGCGCCGGCGAACATACCGGCGGTGGCCAGGCCGGCTCCGGTGCGGCCGAAAGTCGCTACGGCCGGAATCACCAGTCCGGAACCGGCGATGGCGCTGACCTGATTGACCGTGTTGGTGATCGACCACCCCTGCCCCAGACCGTTGCCGGTGAGATTACGCAGGTAGTAGGCGAAATCGATATTGTTGAGCATGACCGTGGCGCCGGTCGCCGCCACGGAACCGGCGATGAGCCACTGATCGTCGGTGGCCGCCAGGGTGCCCGCCTGTATCATCCAGCTACCGAAGGTGAGTCCCAGGGTTCGGTCTTTGATCCATTCCCGGAAGGATTTCCACGCCTTCAGCGCCGCGCCGGCCAGCGCACCGATACCTCCGCCGGCCGCCACCATTCCGATGCTCTGCGGCGAATAGTTCGCCTCATCCATCAAGGCTGCCAGCTGCACCCCCAAGGCGCTGCCACCGACGCCCCAGGGAATCAGCAGGCCCTGGTAGTAGCGCATGTATCTGTCGTTCCACATCGTGCGCGCGATCTCGCGCATCGAGGGTCTTTCTTCCTTCGCCGAGCTCGTATCGGGCAAGCCGCGCATGGCTCGCCAATTGGCCAAACCCGTTGCCGTACTCGCCCACAAAGGCATGGCAGCGGAAATGTTGGCCATGACCGGCCAGGTGAATCTGCCGACCATGCCGCTGGAATGGCGGTCGATCATCATCAGCGTGTCGGCGGCTTTGCGTCCTTCCGGCGTACTGATCAGGGAGGGACCGTAAGCCTGGACGCCGGCGTTGTACACCGCGGCGGTCGCCGCCATGACGGTCCCGGCGCCGATCAGTGCCTCGGCGGTGCCGGGCAGGCCGAGCCCTGCGTACAAGGCGGTGCCGCCGGCGGCCATGGAGCCGGCCAGCCCCGCCCGCATCATCCACTGGCGGGCGTTCCGGTCGACCAGCATGCCTCCCGGCAGTGTCGCCGCCAAGGCCGCGGAGCTCATCAGTGCACTGGCCAATCCGGTCATCTCGACCGAACCGGTCGTCTGCTGGACGGCGTTGATCAGATAGGTCCCTGCTCCGGCGCTCCCCGCGCCCGCAACTCCCGACCACAGCACGAATTTCGTGAGATTCTTCTGCTCCTCCGTCCGCGCGGCCCGGCGCTCGCGGAACCCCCGCAGCAGCTCCCGCGCCGGCCTGCTGCCGATAGCGTCCCGCGGTCGCGCGCCTATCGCATCGGTGGATCCGCCGGAATCCCGGCCCGGCGGCTTATCCTGCGGATCCGGTGGATTCTTGGGGAACCGCATCACGACGGTCTTACCGGGCGCGCCGTAGGCCGCCAGTTCGTAGCCGAGCGTGGATGCGGTTGCCATGACGAGCACCCCGCCCCTGCCATGAGTGCCCTCGGTCCGGTCGGCACCGAGTTCGGGACCGTCCAACTCGTTCGCCATGAGGGCGTCGAGATCGATACCGTCCAGGAACGCGTCGGCGGCCGCGGGATCGTAGTCGTCGGCCGGGTCGGTCACGACCTCCGTGACCGAGGTGGCGGTGCGCTCGTCGGAGGTGTCGTCGTCGGTGAACTTCCAGCCGGGTGTACCGCGGGATTCATCGGCGATCTCCACGACCAGTTCGTCGCCCGCACCCTCGAACCACATCCGAACCCTGGCCCCACCCTCTTTCGCGTACATGTCGACGTTGCCGAATACCTCCGAAACCGCCACGCGGATCAGTTCGGTCCGGGACTCGTCCCAGTCCGCACGCCGCAGCAGATCGACCACCGAGCGACGCACGACACCACCACTCGGTCCCACCTCTTCACGGGTGAAGACGAGGTCGACTTCCGGATCGGGAACGGCGTGCAGCGGCCCGTCGGGTACCGCCGGTGTGGCGAGGGTGAACCGCCGGGTCCGGTCGCCGTTCTTGTGTATCTCCAGGCCCCAGGTGCGGGATTTCTCGTCGAATAGCTGGAGTAACCGCCCGGTCCTGGTCACGGTGACGAGCCCGGTGCCCTTGTCCGGCTGGTCCCGCTTCGGCGTGGCCCGGCTCCGGTCGCCCACCTCCACCGTCACCCATCGGGCATCTCCCTCGCCGCCCAGGGTCGTACGCACGCTCGCGATGCCCTCGGCCGTCTCCTGCATCGCGGTGACCACTTCGACGGCGGCCGCGGTCTGCGGTTCCAGCGGGGTGCCCGCCAAGGCCGCCCGCACCGAATCGACCTGTGCTTCGGACGCGAGAGCGGCAGCGGTGAAGTGGTCCTGTGCCGCGTTCAGATCCAACGGGCCGATTCCCAGTTCCCGGCCGAGGAGCCGGAAAGTGTCTCCGCTCGGTATTCGTTCCCCGCGTTCGATCTGGCCGATGTACTTTTCGCTCAGGCCCGTATCGTCTGCGACATCGGACCGTGCCAGACGATTGTGGTACCTGAGCGCGGTGAACCACAGGCCCTTTTCCACCGAGCTGTAGCCGGTCCAATCGATATCGAGCCTCGCGTGCGGAAAGAACCGTCCGGCGGCACGGCGGGTCATGTCGGCCTCGATGTTCAACGCATCGCACAGCGACAGGAACACAACGACACCGGGGTTGCGGTCGCCCGCCTCGATCGAACGGAGATGCATCGCGCTGATCCCTGCGGCCCGGGCCAGCTCGTCGCGCGATACGCCGTGGTCGTCGCGATGCGCCCGGAGCCACTGTCCGTGTTTTCCTGGGGCGTAGGCGGCCGGTGAGAGATCAGCCGCCGGTCCCGGAAAGAAGTGGCCGGCCGCGGCCTCGGTTACTTCGTGCCCGAGGTTCAATGCCTGACACAGCGACCGGAAGTCGGCGACGACGGGAACGACCTCGCCCCTTCCGATCGAACTGAGATACTTCGCGCTCGCGGCGCTGTCGTCTGCCAGCTTCGCCCACGAGATGTCGCGGTCGTGCAACATCGCCGCGAGCCAGCGCCCTGGTGCGCCGACCGGATATGCGGCCGGATCCAGATCGAAGTCGGCGTCCGGATAGAAATCGCCCGCGGCGGCCAGCAGCTCGGATCTCGGCACACCCAGCGCCCGGCCGATCCGTACGAAGAGCCCGGGCCGCGGCCGCGTACTGCCCTGTTCGATCCGGCTCAGGGTGCTGCGGTCGACTCCCACCGCTCTGGCCAGGTCGGACGCGGTCATATTCACTCCGTCACGCCGACCCTTGTCGTGACGCCGCGCGGTGATCCACTCACCCCGCGCACGGTTCGACGTCGCCGCGGTGTTCGACGGCGGATCGGCCGGGTTCTCCGACGGAAGCGGCCCGGGCGGCCGGCTCCCGAACCGCGCGCCGCCGCGCCGGCGCGTGCCGTCGGCGGTGCCCGGCCGAACCGGCGCGGGCTCACCGAGGCCGGGCCGCCCGTCGAACGCCGCATTGATTTCGTCCACCATGGCCGGCGTAACCACGACTTGCCGTGACGGGGGCAGGATCTCGGCCGACGGCGCACCCGGGTGCAAACGGGGAACGAGGTTGCCGTCCCGATCGAATTCGATGGTTTCGAACCGTCGCTGGTCCACCGATAACCGGTTGAGGTATACCTGCTGCTCACGGCGCCATTCCTCGAAGTCCGCGGCTTTGTTCAGCAATGTGCGGCGGTTTCGGAGGTCGGCGGGGCCGTAGTCGGTATCGGCGTGGCGGTCCGGTGACGCGGCCAGGTCGACCACGACCAGGTTCGGATCGTCGACCGAGGTGCTGTCGTTGACCAGCAGTACCATATGGTCGTCTGCTTCGACACTTCTTCCCGCGGCCCGGGTGTCTTTCCATTTGTAGACCAGCACGGTGATTCCACCGGGCCGGGATTTCAGCGATTCGGCCACCTGGTCCAGCGATTCGGCCGGCGCCAGGCCCGCGCCGAATATCTGGCGTACCGTCTCGCGGTCGTGGCCCTCCAGGTTGGCGGCGGGCATCCGGAAGCCACCGGCGTTGCCGGGGCACAGTACGCGCATCCCGGTCACTGCGTTGTTGACACAACTGTTGGGACTGCGGCGATGGATCTGCACGACCGAATCGAGCAGCGCCGCGAGTGCCAGATACCGCGACGCCGCGGCGACGATATCCTCGGCTGCTCGTTGTCCGGCATCCTGGATCCGGGCTACCGTGTCCTGGATATCTCGGCTCGCCGGCCCGGAAACCAGGTCGGCCCCGTCCGGGATGTCCCGGCCCGTCGCCGGCCCGGAATCCTGCGTCACCGCCTCCGGGGTCTCCCGGCCCGGTTGCCCGGAATCCCGCACGGCCTCCGCCGCGTTGTCGCGCGTATCGGCCGGTCCGGAATTCGTGCCCGTCAGGTGGTCACCGACCACTTCGCCGAGTATGTCGCGGGCGAGGGCAGGGGTGATGGATGCGGCGGGATAGCCCAGCGCCGCGGCGAGGGTATCCCTCGCTTCGGTCGACCTGGGTTCGAGTACGCGCATACCTTCGGCGCCTTCGATATCCGCGATCGGCACACCGAGTTCGGCGGCCAGCCGGTTCCGCAACGGTGTCAGGTGGTCCAAGGCCTGTTCATCGGTGAACAGGGCGCGTTGCAGGGCTATCGCGGGTGCGGTCGCCTCGACCTGTTGCCGCAGCGCCTCCACCGCGGCGGGCGCGATACCGGAGCGCTCCAGCAGTTCGCGAAGCGGCTCGACGGCACCGTCGCGTTCCAGTGCGGCGATCCGGTCCTCCATGGCCGGAGCCGGGAGCCCCAGCAGCCCGGCCAATCGTGCCGTCCGGTCCGCCGGCTCATCCGGGCGGTCGAAGTCGACGCCGTCGCGGTAGTGCCCGGTCTCGGTCTCGGCGAGGGTGAGGACGGGCAGGGCGGTGGAAAACGCGTGGTGCCGGATGAACTCGGCGGTCGAATGCCGCAGCGCGCGCTGTTGTAGTTCGGGTGTGAGCTCACGGACGGCGTTGTTCGCCGCGACGAGCCTGTCGTGGGTCTGCGGGGTGGGATCGACGGCGTGGGCGGCCACGGCCTGTTCGTAGTGCACCACGGCTTCACGGACCCCGCGCAGGTGCATGGCATTGCGGATCAGCTCGTCCTGGGGCGACATCACCACCTGCGCGCTGCCGCGGTCGCCGTTGCGTGCGGTGCGGTTCTTGGCCTGCTCGTGGATGTAGGACTGCTCCGGTGCCTCGGTCATCCACACATGCATGCCACCCTGCGCCTGCACGGCATCGGATACCGAGATATCGACGCCGCGCTGGCCCTGCCGGTTGATCACCAGGATCTTGCCCTGTTCGCCGGCGCTGTCGAAAACTCGCTGCAGCTGCGCTTCCCAGTCGGCACCCCACCCGATGATCCGCCGCGCGTCGACCGCTTCGATCGCGTCCCGGGGCACTCCCGCGCGCACCAGCGCGTCCACCTGCCGCTCGACCAGATCGTTGCGATGACACAGGATCTGCTGATACCGGCCCTCACCCCCGGCCCGCATCTCGTTCGCGTACTCCGCGATGGTGCGCAACTTGGCGTGGGTGCTTTCGACCACATCGGGGACGCCCTCCACCAGCCGGTGCGTCTGCGACCGCCCGACCTCGTGCGCCGGCTCCAGGCCGTATATCTTCTGCAACACCGGGTTGAGGTCCGCGAGCGTGCCGGATGCGCCGGTCACCTCCTCGAAGAACTCGCCGCCCGCGCGGTAGATCTCGACCGAGTCGATACGTTTG
>NZ_JBSFRU010000254.1:0-9672 GCF_053589395.1 Nocardia sp. NPDC003345 | reverse complement strand
GGCCGGGCACTACGAGCGGATCGCGGCGGCGGCCCGGGACACCGAGCAGGTGGGGGAGTGGTCCTCCGATATCGCCATCGTCACCGGCGCGAGCAAGGGTTCCATCGCCGCGGCCGTGACCGGCCGGCTGCTCGCCGGTGGCGCGACCGTGGTCGTCACGACTTCGCGCCTGGACGACTACCGGCTCGGCTTCTACCGCGACCTCTACCGCGACCACGCCCGCCAGGGCGCGGCGCTGTGGGTGGTACCGGCGAATATGGCCTCCTACACCGATATCGACGCGCTGATCGAGTGGGTCGGTACCGAACAGGTGGACAACGCGGGCGGTGCCAAGATCAAGACCAAGGACGCGCTCACTCCCACCCTGCTGCTGCCGTTCGCGGCGCCGCGGGTGGCCGGTGACCTCTCCGATGCCGGCGCGCGCGCCGAAATGGAGATGCGGGTGCTGCTGTGGTCGGTGGAACGGCTGATCGGCGGTCTGTCCAAACTCGGCGCCGACCACGATGTGGACGCGAAACTGCATGTGGTGCTGCCGGGTTCGCCCAACCGCGGGCTCTTCGGCGGTGACGGCGCCTACGGTGAGGCCAAGGCCGCACTCGATGCCGTGGTCGCGAAATGGCGGGCCGAGAAGTCGTGGTCGAACCGGGTCACCCTGGTGCACGCGCTCATCGGCTGGGTGCGCGGCACCGGTCTGATGGGCCACAACGACGTCATGGTCGAGGCCGTCGAAAAGGCCGGGGTGCAGACCTGGTCCACCGCCGAGATCGCCGACGAGCTGCTGAAATGGGCGACCCTGCAGGCGCGCACGGTGACCGCCTCCGGCCCGCAGCAGGTCGATCTGACCGGTGGGCTGGCCGGTGCGAACCTGGATCTGCCGGAGCTGGCGAAGCAGGCGCAGGAGGCCGCGGAGGCAGCGGCCGCCGAGGAAGCCGACGCGCAGCCGGCGACCCGGATCGCGGCACTGCCCGCGCCGCCGACGCTGACCTCGGCGCTGCCGGTACCCGAATGGGGTCCGGTGACCGCCGATCTCGCCGATATGGTCGTCATCGTCGGCGCCGGTGAACTCGGACCGTACGGTTCGGCGCGCACCCGCTTCGAGATGGAGGTCTCCGACGAACTGTCGGCGGCCGGCGTCCTGGAGCTCGCCTGGACCACCGGCATGGTGACCTGGGAGAACGATCCCAAACCCGGCTGGTACGACAGCGAATCCGGCGACCTCGTCCCGGAACACGAACTGGCCGAGCGCTACCACGACGCCGTGGTCGAGCGCTGCGGTATCCGCCGCTACGCCGACGACGGCGCCATGATCGACAACAGCAGCCCGCTGATGACCTCGGTCTTCCTCGACGAGGATCTGTCGTTCACGGTCGGCGGCGAAGCCGAGGCACGGGCCTTCCACGCGGCCGATCCCGAGCACACGGTGATCACTCCGGTCGCCGACTCCGGCGACTGGACGGTGACCCGTAAGGCCGGCACCGAGATCCGGGTGCCCCGCCGCGCGAACCTCTCGCGCACCGTGGGCGGTCAGATCCCGACCGGCTGGGATCCCACCGTCTGGGGTATCTCCGCGGATATGGCGTCCTCGATCGACCGGGTGGCGCTGTGGAACATCGCCTGCACGGTCGACGCGTTCGTCGGTTCCGGGTTCAGCCCCACCGAGCTGATGAGCTGGGTGCATCCGAGCCTGGTCGCCAACACCCAGGGCACCGGTATGGGCGGTATGTCGTCGATGCGCTCGCTCTACGTCGACAACCTGCTCGGCGAATCGCGGCCCAACGACATCCTGCAGGAGGCGCTGCCCAACGTCGCCCTGGCGCATGTGGTGCAGTCCTATGTGGGCAGCTACGGCGCCATGGTGCATCCGGTGGCGGCCTGCGCCACCGCGGCGGTCTCGGTCGAAGAAGGCGTCGACAAGATCAAGCTCGGTAAGGCCGAGGTGGTCGTGGCCGGTGGTTTCGACGATCTCGGTATCGAGGGCATCGTCGGCTTCGGTGATATGTCGGCCACCGCGGATTCGGCGGCCATGAGCGCCAAGGGCATCAGCGACCGCTACTTCTCCCGCGCCAACGATCGTCGCCGCGGCGGGTTCGTGGAATCGC
The DNA here is from genome assembly GCF_053589395.1 of Nocardia sp. NPDC003345. Lineage (NCBI taxonomy): Bacteria > Bacillati > Actinomycetota > Actinomycetes > Mycobacteriales > Nocardiaceae > Nocardia > Nocardia sp. NPDC003345. The sequence continues at coordinate 7,573 of NZ_JBSFRU010000254.1, read as the reverse complement.
AGGGTGGTGGCACCGTGCTGCTGGCCCGTGGTGACGTGGCGCTGGAACTGGGTCTGCCGGTGCTCGGCGTGGTCGCCTACGCCCAGTCCTTCGCCGACGGCGTGCACACCTCCATCCCGGCGCCCGGGCTCGGCGCGCTGGGGGCGGGCAGGGGCGGCCGCGAATCCCGGTTCGCCGCGGAACTGCGCAAACTCGGTGTGGGACCGGACGATATCGCGGTGGTGTCCAAGCACGACACCTCCACCGCGGCCAACGATCCCAACGAGTCCGAACTGCATGAGCGGCTGGCCGCCGCCGTCGGCCGGTCCGAGGGCGCCCCGCTGTTCGTGGTGTCCCAGAAGAGCCTCACCGGGCACGCCAAGGGTGGCGCCGCCGCCTTCCAGCTGATCGGCCTGTGCCAGGTGCTGGAAAACGGTGTGGTGCCGCCGAACCGGAGCCTGGACTGTGTGGACGAGAAGATGCGCGACTACCCGCATCTGGTGTGGCTGCGGGAGGCGCTGCGCTTCGGTGACCGGTTCCCGCTCAAGGCGGGCCTGGTGACCTCGCTCGGGTTCGGGCATGTGTCGGGTCTGCTGGCAGTGGTCCACCCGGAGGCGTTCGTGCAGGCGATCGAACCGGCCCGGCGGGACGAGTACCAGCGCCGGGCACAGGAACGTCAGCTCGCGGGGCGCCAGCGCATCGTCGAGGCCATGTGCGGCGGCGCGGCGCTCTACGAGCGTCCGGCCGATCGGCGCCTCGGCGGCGAGGGCACGCCGGCGGCGCAGGTGCGTGGTCTCGAGGCCGGTGTGCTGCTCTCGGAGCAGGCCCGGCTCGGCGTCGACGGGGTGTACCAGGTCGGTGGAGCCGGTTGCGAGACCGGGCAGTTCGCCGGTGGCGGTTCCGATGCCGGCGTGGCCGCCACACCGTAGGCTGCGCCACTGTGACCATCATCGGAATCGGCTTGGACCTGGTGACCATCTCCGAGTTCGCCGAACAGCTCGACCGTGCCGGAACCACCATGCTCCGGGAAAGTTTCACCGCCGGTGAGCGGCGCTACTGCCAGAGCAAGGCCACCGATCCGGCACGTAGTTACGCGGCGCGGTGGGCGGCGAAGGAGGCGGTGCTCAAGGCCTGGGCGTCGTCGCGGTTCGCCCGCCGCCCGCAGATCGGGGACAACCCGTATCCGCTGATCGAGGTGGTCAACGACGCCTGGGGCAGGCCGAGCATCAAATTGCACGGCCTGGCCGCGGAGTTCCTGCCCCGGGTGCGGGTGCATCTGTCGCTCACCCACGACGGTGACACCGCGGCGGCGATGGTGGTGCTGGAGGATCCGGGCGAGCTGGCCGACCTGATCGAGGGCCGGTCACCGGAGAACTGACGGATAGACGAGGAAGGGCCCGCAGCGTCGCGCTGCGGGCCCTTCCGCTCTCACTGCTAGCGCTGGCCGCCCGTCCGCGATTCCTTCTCGGCGACCAGGAGATAGGCCACCATGAGGCGTTTCAGTTCGGCGACGGCGTCGGCGTGGCTCTGTTCGTCCTGCACCGAGAAATTCATCATCGAATAGACCACGTGCACCAGCACCTCGGCCATCATGGTGCGCCGGGCCCGCGGTGTGCGCGGCGTGAGCGGGCGCAGCATCTGGGAGACGACCTCGGCGAACTCCTTCTCGTGGATGGCGCCGGTGGCCCGGGTGGACGGCGTGGACTGCATGGCCAGCCACACCTCGCGGCGGGAGGGGTCGGTCATCCAGAGATTGGCCAGATGGTCGACGAACTGGTTCATATGCCGGAGCCAGTCCAGTGACGGGATCTCACCGTGGAAGTCCGCGAGTTCCTGGGACACCGCCACCAGATCCTGGCGGTTCAACTCGCAGACGATCACATATTTGTTGGCGAAGAACTGGTAGAGGGTGCCGATCGGCACCTCGGCCCGGGCGGCGACCTCTTCACAGGTGAACGATTCGAAACCCACCTCTACCAGCAGCTCCCGCGACGCCTGCAACAGCGCGTCGAACTTCCGCTTACTGCGTTCCTGGGTCGGACGCCGCCGCGGCATCAGCTCTTGCGGATCGTCCTGGAGTTCCAGCGCAGGGTCCGGACGCCGTTTCGCCCTGGCCTCTGTGCGTACGTTCACCTGTCCCAGGCTAGCGGTAGCGCGAACTCCGTGGTGCAGAGTGTGCGACTGTGACGGCGAGTCTGTCATGTCTCACCACCCCGATTCCGCCGATCCGGGCCGGGTGACAGCATCGTGGAGGCTGCCGCGGCGCCGGATCGGCGGGTGGCCCGGTCAGTCCCGGGTGCGCCGCTGGAACAGGATCAGCGCGGCGATATATCCCACCACCGCGATCCCGCCCCACCATGCCAGCGCGAGGACGGCACTGTTGCCGATCGGTGTGCCCACCAGCAGTCCGCGCATGGTTTCGATGACCGGGGTCACGGGCTGATGCTCGGCGAACCCGCGCAGCCAGGAAGGCATGGTTTCCGGCGGGACGAACGCGCTGCTGACGTAGGGCAGGAACATCGCGACGATGGTGAATCCGTTGGCGGCCTCGGGGCTACTGGCGAGAAGTCCGAAACATGCGGACACCCAGGACAGTGCGACGATCACCAGCGCCAGGACCGCGGCGGCGGCCAGCCAGCGCAACGGGTCGGCGGTCGGGCGGAAGCCGATCACCAGCGCGACCCCGATCACGACGGTGGTGGCCGCCATATTGCGCAGCAGGCTCTCGGCGATATGCCCGGTCAGGAACGCGGACCGGCCGATGGCCAGCGTGCGGAACCGGTCCACGATGCCCTCGGTGATATCCACCGAGACGCCGACCGCGGTGGTCGCGGCGCCGAAACTGGCGCACAGCAGGATGATTCCGGGGACGACGTAGTCCACGAACGGTCCGCCGACGTCCATGGCGCCGCCGAAGACATAGACGAACATGACCAGGATCATGATCGGCAGGGCGAGAGTGCTGATGACGCCGTCGGGACTGCGCAGGGTATGGCGGAGATTGCGGCCGGTCATGGTGGCCGCGTCCTGGACGGTGTGGGCGAGTGTGGTCACGAGGGTGGCTTTCTCTGAGCGGGGAGTGGGTGCGAGCGGGTCACGAGGCCGCCGCGACCGGTTCGGCGGGGCGGCCGGTGAGCGCGAAGAACACATCGTCGAGATCGGGGGTGTGCACGCTCAACTGCGCGACCGTGATATCGAGGCCGGCGAATTCGTCGAGCAGATGTTTGAGATGGGAGACGCTGCCGTCGGACGGAACCTGCAGCGTCAGGGCGTCCGGATCGGTTTCGGCCCGCCCGGTCAGCCGGGCGGCGGCCGCCAGCCCGGCGGCGTCGGCGAAGCGGAAGAGGATATGCCCGCCGGGGGTCAGCTGTTTCAGTTCGGCGGGGCTGCCGTCCGCGACGATCAGGCCGTCGTTGAGGACCGCGATCCGATCGGCGAGCTGGTCGGCCTCCTCCAGATACTGGGTCGTGAGGAAGACGGTGACGCCGTCGTCCACCAGTTCCCTGATGACAGACCAGAGTTCGCGCCGGCTGCGCGGATCGAGTCCGGTGGTGGGTTCGTCCAGGAAAACCACCTCGGGTCGTCCCATCAGGCTCATGGCCAGGTCCAGGCGCCGCCGCATACCGCCGGAGTAGGTCGACGCGGGCCGGGCCGCGGCCTCGGCCAGATCGAACCGTTCCAGGAGTTCGGTCGTCCGGCTCCGCACCTCCGAGCGGTCCAGATGCAGGAGGCGGCCCACCAGCATCAGGTTCTCGCGGCCGGTGAGGACCTTGTCCAGCGCCGCGTACTGGCCGGTGACGCCGATGGCGGCGCGCACACGGTCGGGAGCGCGGAGTACGTCGTGGCCGGCGACCCGGGCCGTGCCGGCATCGGGGGTGGTCAGGGTGGCGAGGATGCGGACCATCGTGGTTTTCCCGGCGCCGTTCGGTCCGAGCAGGGAGAAGACCGAACCGCGCTCGATATCGAGGTCGATCCCGGTGAGTACGCGGTGGTCGGCGAAGGATTTACCGATCCCGGCGAGGGAGATGGCGGGTGGGGCGGTCATGGTGGACTCCGTTCCAGAAACCGTATGCCTCATAAACTGTATATGGCATATATTCTGATTAGAGCGTACACAGTTTGGAGCGGGGCGCAAGAGACCGGCGGTGAGGTGGGGTAGGAAAGGAGGGCACCGGGCGGCGGCCTCGCGGCGGTGGTGTCCGCACCGGCCGCCGCCGCCGGTATCCGAATGGAAGGAAGCGATATCGATGCCGAGCTCAGCCGGGAGCGGTCCGGACGCGGACGAGCGGTCGCGACCCGCGAAGACCGGCGACCCGGTGGAATCCGGCCCCCGGCCAGCGGACGCGGCGCAACCGCCGTTGCCGAAATCCGTCGAGCTGATGTGGGGTCTGGCACCCGAGGGCACCCGAGGGCCGCGGCGTGGCATGAGCCTGGAGCAAATTGTGGACGTGACCATCGAACTCGCCGATGAGATCGGGTTCGACTCGCTGTCGATGACCAAGGTCGCCGAGCGGCTCGGCTTCACCGCGATGTCGCTCTACCGGTACGTCGACAGCAAATCGACTCTGGTGGAACTCGCGCTGGACCGGGTCATCGGACAACCGCCGGAGATCCCGCCGGGCACGCCGTGGCGGCCGGCGCTCGAGCAGTGGGCCAAGGCGGAGTATCAGATGATCTCCCGGCACTCCGGCTGGATGAGCGTGCCGATGAGCACCCCACCGCTGGGGCCCAACAATCTGGCGTGGCTGAATGCCGGTCTGGCCATACTCGGGCAGACCCGGCTGCCCGAAGCGATGAAGCTGCAATTGGTGATGAATCTGTCGCTCTACATCATCGGCCGGGCCCGGATGACCGCGGAGATCGAACCGGAGAACGAGGAGTCCGAGGGCGACTGGGGGATCCTCGAACGAGTGCTGGACCCCGAGCGGTTCCCCGCGCTCGCCGCCGCCGTGCACGCCCAGGCCTTCGAGCAGGACGAGCAGGGGTGGGCCGACCTGTTCTTCGACAACGGCCTGGCCCTGCTGCTGGACGGTTACGAGCGGTTCATCGAGTCCTGCGAGTGAGCGTCCGGCCCGGGCGCGGGTGACCGGCGGTCGTATCCGGCCCGGGCGTGGCGATCACACCGAGAGATCGCGGCGCAGCTTGGCGACATGCCCGGTGGCGCGGACGTTGTACTGCGCCACCTCGATCTTGCCCTCGGCGTCCACCAGGAAGGTGGACCGGATCACGCCGGTGACCTTCTTGCCGTACATGGTCTTCTCGCCGAACGCGCCCCACGCCGTGAGCACCGCGCGGTCGGGGTCCGACAGCAGCGGGAAGTTCAGCTTCTCGGCATCGCGGAACTTGGCGAGTTTGGCGGGTTTGTCGGGGGAGATGCCGATCACATCCAGCCCGGCGGTATTCAGCTCACCGAGGTTGTCGCGGAAATCGCAGGCCTGCTTGGTACAGCCCGGAGTGCTCGCCGCCGGATAGAAGTACACGACGACCTTGCGGCCGCGGTAGTCGGCGAGGGATACCTCGTTGCCGTCGGCATCGGGAAGGGTGAAACCGGGTGCCGGATCGCCGGGGGAGAGTCGCTGGTTGTCGGTCACCCTGGCACCGTAGCCGAACCGCCCCGGTCGGCGCGGGGTCCGAGGGAAGTGGCGGCGGCGGTGGCCGCGGATACACTCGAGCGCGAACCCTGGCGCGATCCGGCGAGAGCCGTGATTCAGGGGTGTTCATCGGCCGCCGGAGGACGCGGCAGACCAGGTACAGGAGGCTTGAAGGTGGCAAAGGATACCGAGCGGATCGAGCAGGAGATCTTGGCCGCGCGGGAGCGTTTGGCCGGCACGCTGGACGAGATCGCGGTCCGGGCCGATCCGCAGCGGATCGCCTCGGACACCAAGGCGCTGGCGCTGGCCAAGGTGAACGAGCCGAAGGTGAAGTACACCCTGATCGGGGTGGGCGCCCTGCTCGCGGGCGCGGTGCTGTTCAAGATCCTGCGCTGAGGCCGTTCGGGATCCGGCGCGAGCGCATACGAAAACACCCGGTGACAGAAGCTCTGTCACCGGGTGTTCGTGCGCAGTGGAGTTCGATCAGACGGTGGGGCAAGCGAACCCGTCGCCGTCCGGATCCAGATGCGGACCGAAACCGGGCTCACCACGGAAGATCGGCGCCCGACCCGCGGCGCGCGCCTCGTCACAGTTCTTGAAGGCCCCGCCCGCGGAACCGGTCTGCGCCAGCTGCGCGGAACCGGTGGCGCCCAGCACGGCGTCGGCCGCCGAGGAACCGGTGCCGGCCAGGGACGGCAGCGGAATCGCGAAGGGAGCGGCGCTCGCGGCGGCGGGAGCGGCCAGAAGAGTCAGCCCCGCGGCGGCGGCGCTGACATAGAGCTGGCGTACGTTCATGAAATCCTCTATGTCTGCTGGGGAGTGGAACTTGCGTCCGACAGGAGAACGCGCGGCTACCACTGTTGTGAGGGGCGCCTCGATTGTCAACTCGTATGGCCTGGATAAGACAGGGGAAATTGCCCACACAGTTGGGTACTCCCCGGATGCCGCGGCATACCACGCCGCGGTGGCGGATCTCCCCGGTGCCACCCGGAGAATTCGCCGCAGAGAACACGTTGTGATAGGGATGCATGCTATGTCCGAGGCTCGACTCCGCCGCTGTTCCTCGCCCCGTCCGGGGCCGGCCGGGGAATTCGACAGGTCGGAGTAGCGGGGTGTTGCGAACAAAGGACCGCGGCGTGGCCGATACCTCCGGGAATCGGCCGGAAGCCGCAGCCCGCCCGGCGGATTACCGGCTCGATCTCGACGGACTCCGCGGCATCGCGATCGCCCTGGTCGTCGCCTTTCACGTCTGGTTCGGCAAGGTGTCCGGCGGGGTCGATATCTTCCTGGTGCTCTCGGGGTTCTTCTTCACCGGCATGCTGATCCGGCAGGCCGAGCGGGACGGCCGGGTGAACCTGCGGCAGACCGCCGTGCGGACCGGGCGCCGCCTGCTGCCCGCCCTGATGGTCGTACTCGCGGTGGTGGCGGTGGTCACCGTGGCGACCCGCCCGTACTCGACCTGGGCGAACATGTCCGGTCAGACCATGGCGTCGGCCTTCTACTACCAGAACTGGTACCTGGCCCAGGCGGCCGAGAGTTATCTGGCCGCGGACCCCTCGGTGAGCCCGCTGCAGCATCTGTGGTCGATGGCCGTACAGGGACAGTTCTATCTCGCCATCGCGGTTCTGCTGGCCGTCGTGGCGTGGGTGTGCCGCCGGGCCGGCGGTCCCGCCGCGGTGCGGCCCGCGGTGGCGGTACTGGCGCTGCTGCTGGGCGCGGTGTCGTTCACCTACGCGGCCGTCTGGATGACCGTGTCGCAGGAATGGACCTATTACGACAGCGCCGCCCGGGCCTGGGAGTTGCTCGTGGGCGCCCTGCTGGCGGCGGTGCTGCCCTGGGTGCGGATCGGTGCCGGATGGGTCTCGCGGGCCGTGCTGGGGCTGCTGGCGGCCGCGGGGCTGACCGCGGTGCTGGTCTGCGGTGTGCTCTTCGACGGTGCCCGCCAGTTCCCCGGACCCGCGGCCCTGTTCCCGGTGGGTGCGGCGGTGGCGTTGATCGTCGCC
>NZ_JBSFRU010000253.1:0-9721 GCF_053589395.1 Nocardia sp. NPDC003345 | reverse complement strand
CATGGGGAAGCACAGCACTACCGGTGTGGCCCGGCGCGCTGCCGGTTCGGTCCTCGCGGCGGGCGCCATCCCGCTCATCGTCACGCTGATCGGCGCCGGCACCGCCGAGGCCGATGCGTTCCCGGCACCGCCTCCCCTACCGGCCCTCCCGGCGAACGCACCGGTCCCGGCGCCGAATCCGGCCGCCGATCCGCTGTGGCAGGCCGGCGCCGCCGTCCAGGACGCGGTACGGTCGGCCACCGACGCCGTCACGGCCGCGGCGGCGCCCCTCGTCCGGCCCGCCCCGGCGGTCGCGCCGATGCCGCCGCCGATCGCGGCCGGTGCACCCCTGCCGGGCACCCGGCCGGTACCGGAGCATTCCTACCTCGCGCCGCAGGGCGAATTGCACCCGCCGGTTCCGGTGGCGCCGGTGGCACCCATCGAGGCCCCACCCGGCACGTTGCGTATCGGCACCATGGTGATGACCTCGCCGGTCGACGTGCGCGACGTCAACGCGGGTGCGGCCCAGGCCGAGGCCCAGATCTCGACCTTCCTCGATTCGGTGGGGATCGAACGCAGCCGGGCCGACCGGATGGCCGCCCAGACCCTCGGCACCGCGGCCGTCGGCGCGGCGATCGGCACCGCGGTCGCCGCCCCGGTGGCCATCCCGTTCGCGATGCTCGGGGCGGCGGCCGGATTCGTGGCCGGGATCCCCTTCCTGCCGACAGGTCTGGTCATCGGCCCGGTTCTCGGCGCGGCCGTGGGGTACGGCATCGTCACCATCCCAGCCATGATCGCGGGCGCGGCACTCGGTGGGGCCATCGGAGCCACCGAGGGTTTCACGGCCCCGCCCTTCGGTATCCCGCCCGCCTCCGCCCCCTGAGCCGGGTCTGCGAACAGCCCGCAACCTGCGGGCACACCCTCCGGGCGGCGTCTCGAACCCGCCGTTCCGGGGGCCCCGCGCAAGCCTTCTGGACAGGCGAATCCCATCCGCCGGACGCTCCGGTCCGAATGTCGTGCATACCGACAATTTCCCGGAGAAAGGCGACCATGGGTAAGCACAGAGCTACCGGTCCGTCTCGGCGGGCTGCCGGCTCGGTAGTCGCGGCGGGCGCGATCCCGCTCATCGCGACGCTGATCGGCGCCGGTACGGCCAATGCCGATGCACTCCCCGCTCCACCCGCGTCATCCCCGATCCCGGCCCTGCCGGCGGATCTGCTCCTCACGGCACCGGCCACCACCGATCCGATCCGCGATCTCACCGTCTCCGCGCACGAGGCGGCACAGGTGGCCGTCCGATCGGCGGCCGATACCTTCGCGGTCGCCGCCGCGCCGTTCCGCGTCCCGGCGCCCACGCCGGCGGCGGTCGCCGACCCCGTCCCGGCGCCCGCCCCGACACCGGCGACCCGGCCGCTGCCCGAGTACGCCTATCTCGCCCCCCAGGGTGAGTTGCACGCGCCGCTGCCGGTCGCCCCGGTGGCACCCATCGAGGCGCCCCCGGGCAAACTGCGGATCGGCAACGTCATCATGGACGCGCCGTTCGATGTCCGGGAGATCAATACCGGGGCGGCGCAGACCGAAGCCCAGCTGGCGACCTTCCTCGATTCGGTGGGCGTCGAGCGCAGCCGGTCGGACCGGATCGCCGCGCAGACCATGGGTTCGGCCGCCATCGGCGCGTCGGTCGGCAATACGCTGGCCTCGCCGATCGCGGCGACATCGGCCATGGTGGGCGCGGTCGCCGGATTCATCTCGGGTATTCCGTTCCTGCCGATCGGGCTGGTGATCGGCCCCGTGCTCGGCGCCGCCATCGGCTACGCCGTGATCGCGGCGCCGGCGATGGCCGCCGGTGCGGCGGTCGGCGGCGCGATCGGCGCGGCCGACGGATTCGCCGCGGCACCCTACGGAACCCCGCCGCAGTAATCCCGGGGTACCCGGCGGCGCGCCGCGCCGCCGGCGTCCTACCGGCCGGTCGTCCGTGCGGACGACCGGCCGTTCTTACCCACCACGACGGCGACCCCCGCCATCACCAGCAGCACCGCGGCGCCCACCGCGAGGGAGACGTGCGCGCCGGTGACGAATGCCGCCCGCGCGGCGTCCAGTAGCCCGGTATCGGTCCCGTAGCGCTGAATGGTCTCGCCCAGCGTGGGCGCGAACTCACCCGAGGACCGGAAGACCAGGGCGGCCAGCGAACCGAGCAGCGCCAGCCCCAGGGCGTTGCCGAGTTCGAAACTGGTCTCCGAGATCCCCACCGCGGAGCCCGCCCGTTCGACCGGGACCGACGCCACCGCGACGTCCGAGACCAGCGTGAACACGATGCCGTAGCCGACGCCGGCGATCGCCGAGCCCGCCACGTACCAGCCCGCGCCGCCGTCCACGCCGATACCGAGCACCAGGAGATTGCCGGCCGCGGCCACCAGCAGCGCGAGCGCGAAGGCCCAGCGCACACCCAGCCGGCGGCCTACGGAGGCGCCGCCGACGGAGAACACGAAAACGGTTACGGCCATCGGGATCCCCAGCAGGGCCGCCTGCAGCGGATCGCGCCCGGTGACCGATTGCAGCCAGATACTACTGAGATAGCTGAGGCCGGCCAGCGACATCATGCCCGCCGTGCTCGATCCGATCGCCAGCGAGAAGCGGGCCCGGCGGAACAGGGACAGGTCGAGCAGTGGTTCGGCGAGCCGCCGCTGACGGCGTATGAAGATCGTGAGCAGGCCCGCGCCGGCCAGGGCACTCAGCAGCGCTTCCGCGTCCGGCCCGTACTCGGCGATATGTTTCACCGCGTACACCGCGGGCAGGATGCCGCCGATCGACAGCGCGACACTCGGCAGATCCAGCGGGCCCAGCGCGGTGGCCCGGTGTTCGGGCAGCAGGATCGGCGCGAACACCAGCAGGACGAGCAGCACCGGCACATTGATCAGGAACACCGAACCCCACGAGAAGTGGTGCAGCAGTATGCCGCCGATGATCGGCCCGACTGCCGAACCGCCGGCGAAGAACGCGGTCCAGATCCCGATCGCGGTGGAACGCTGCCGCTGGTCGGGGAAGAGATTCGAGATGAGCGCCAGACTGGACGGCAGCAGGGTGGCACCGCCGATACCCATGAGCGCCCGGGCCGCGATGAGCACGCCCGCACTCGGCGCGAAGGCCGCCAGCGCGGAGGCGATACCGAAGACGGTGGCACCGGCCAGCAGCACGTTGCGGCGGCCCACCCGGTCCCCCAGGTTCCCCATGGTGATCAGGAGACCGGCGATGAGGAACCCGTAGATGTCCAGGATCCACAGTTGCTGCGCGGCGGTCGGGTCGAGATCGGCCGTCAGGGTCGGCAGGGCCAGGAACAGCACCGACATATCCATCGACACCAGCAGCACCGGCAACAGCAGCACGGCCAGGCCGAACCAGCCGCGCCGGTCGCCGCCGGCCGTCGGCACGGCCCGTGCCGTCTCCAGTTCCGTCATCGAGGATCCCTTCCCGGTTGTCGGTTCACCTAGTCGTAACATGCCCGGGGCCCGCGGCTGTTCCTGGCAGGCGCCTCGGATATCGCCGATCACACCCCGACAGGACCGGCCGGAGCCGTTCGTGCTTCGATCCAGCGGTGAGCCCCGATATCGTGGTCTGCGGTCTCGGTCCGGCCGGGCGCGCGCTCGCGCACCGGTGCCTGGCCCGGGGGATGGCGGTCACCGTGGTGGATCCACACCCGGACCGGCGCTGGCGCGCGACCTACGCCGCCTGGGCCGACGAACTACCTGCCTGGCTCGAGCCCGCCGCGATCGCGGCCACCGTCGCGGAACCTCGCGCCTACGGCCGGCGCGAACACCGGCTCACCCGCCCCTACGTGGTCCTCGATACGGCCCGCCTGCAAACCGGCCTCGACCTCACCGGCGCGACCGTACTCGCGGCCCGTGCCGAGGCGATCGGCCGATACGAGGTGCGCCTGGATACCGGACCTGTCCTGCGAGCCGAGCGTGTGGTGGACGCGCGGGGATTGCCCCGGCGCGCGGGCGCCCCCGAACAGACCGCGTTCGGCCTGGTGCTGCCCCGGAGCGCACAGACCGATGCGGCCTTTTTCATGGATTGGCGCGCCGATAACGGGACCGATCCGCGGGAGCCGCGCTCGTTCCTCTACAGCGTCCCCCTCGGCGCGGATACGGTCCTGGCCGAAGAAACCTGCCTGGTGGGCGCGCCCGCGATCGAGCCGGCCGAGCTGGCCCGGCGGCTACGCCACCGCCTGCGGGTGCGCGGGATCGAGATCCGCGGGGACGAACGGGTGGAGCGGGTACGGTTCCGCATGACCGGCGGCGCGCCCGGAGCGGGCACCTTCGGGGCGGCGGGCGGATATCTGCATCCGGCCACCGGCTACAGCGTGGCCGCCGCGCTGTCGGCCGCCGACGATATCGCCGCGGGCGGGTCCGGCTGGACCCTGCCGGCCCGGGCGGTCCACCGGCTGCGGCGGGCCGGGCTGCGGGCGCTGCTGAGCCTGCCCCCGGCCGGGCTACCGGATTTCTTCGACGCGTTCTTCGATCTCGATATCGAACTGCAACGCGCCTATCTCTCCGACCGCGAGGACCTCGCCGGAATGCTCGGCGCGATGTCACGGCTCTTCGCGGCACTTCCCGGTTCCGCCCGGACCCGGCTCGCCGCGGCGACACTCCATTTCCCGGCGCCCTCGCACACCGGGTCGGCTTCGGTCATCATGGAGTGATGCGGTCAATCTGGAAAGGCTCGATCGCGTTCGGGCTGGTGAACGTCCCTGTGAAGGTGTACACCGCCACCGAGGACCACGACATCAAATTCCATCAGGTCCACGCCAAGGACGGCGGCCGGATCAAATACGACCGCGTCTGCACGGTATGCGGGCAATCCGTCAAGTTCGCCGATATCGATAAACAATACGAATCTCCGGACGGCGACAAAGTCATCCTGACCGATGACGATTTCGCCAAATTACCGGTGGCCGAGAAACACGAGATCCCGGTCCTGCAATTCGTGCCCTCGGATCAGATCGACCCGATCCTCTTCGACAAGACCTACTATCTCGAACCGGATTCCACCACGCCCAAGGCCTATGTCCTGCTGGCCGCCACCCTGGACCGGATCGACCGCACCGCGCTCGTCCATTTCACGCTGCGCCAGAAGACCCGGCTCGCCGCCATGCGCGTGCGCGACGGCATGCTGGTGCTGCAGACCCTGCTGTGGCCCGACGAGGTGCGATCGGTCTCGTTCGAATCCCTGGAGGACGCCACGGCGCCGCGGCCGCAGGAGATCAAAATGGCCGAGACCCTGGTCGAATCGATGTCGGAGGATTTCGACCCGGATCAGTTCACCGACGAATACCAGCGGGAGCTGCAAAGTCTGCTGGAGGACGCCATCGCCCGCGGCGACGGCAAGGCCCCGGAACGGCCGGAGGCCGAAGCCGCGGAATCCGATGCCGAGGTCGTCGATCTGGTGGCCGCGCTGCAGCGCAGTCTGGAGGCAAGTGGCGCCCGCGGCGGTGCAGCGGAGTCCGGGAAGGGCGCCGCGAAATCCACCGCGCGCAAATCCACCCAGCGCAAAGCTCCGGCCAAGAAGGCGGCCCCCGCCAAAGCCGATCGGAAGCGGACTCGCAAGGGCGCGTGAGCGCCGCGTACCGCCCCGTGCGAGGTCGCGTCTATATCGCCTGGATGTACCACTCGAGGCCGCCGTCGGCCACGCGCTCGGTGTGGTGGTAGTGGAAGCCGAGATGGCGGGCCAGTGCCATCGCCCGCGCGTTCCCGGTCGCGATCCGCAATACCGCCTCGTCGGCCAGATCGTGCCGGGCCAGGTACCGGCAGGCCAGCACCACGGTGCGGCCCGCCACCCCGCGTTCCCGCCAGTTCGCGTAGATCCCGTAGCCGATATCGGCCTGCCGCTTCGCCAGGAATTCCTGTTCCAGCGCCAGATCGAGCGTGCCGGCCAGCGCGCTCGTCGCGATATCCACCACGCCGAATGTCCGGCACGGTTCGTCCGCGGCCCAGGCCGCCGCACAGCGCTCGAATTCGGCGACGATATTCGGGGATCCCGGGCCCCGCGCGGGGCGCACCGCTTCCCCGTCCTGGGCGGCCAGATGCGCCGCGGCGTCGGCGACCTCGATCGGACGTAAGCCGATCACCCCATCCGATATAAGCACGCGATCATGATCTGCATAATTCTGCGCGTTCGACAAGCCCCGGCCCGGCGCGCCGCAAGTCGAATTCGCTGGTGAGCCATATCGCGAAGCCGGGCGGGCGGCGGTGCGCCGATCGCGCGCGGACACGCCCCGCCGAATACCGCCCGGGTGGGACGCCGGGTGAATACTCGGGCCTATGACCGATAACGCAGACGACCCGCATCGGCTCGTATCCGCTGCCGTGGTGGTGGGCGCGGACGGCACCGGTGCCGCCCATTCGGCCATCCGCTGGGCCGCGGCGGTGGCCGCGCGCCGGGGGCGGCGCCTGGTGATCGCGTACGCCATGAACTCGACTCCGGCCAAGACCTGGCTGATGGCCTACAAGCCGATGGTCGACGAAGCGGTGGAGATGTTGCGGACCCACGGCGAGCAGGCGCTGGCCACCGGAGCGCAGGTGGCCCGTGAGGCCGCGCCGGACGTCGCCGTCGATACCTTTCTGTCGGAGCACAACGCGGCCAAAATGTTGATCGAGCTGTCCGGATCGGCGCATATGGTGGTGCTGGGTTCCCGCCGCGGCGGCGCCGTCGCCCATCTCGGTTCCACGATCCTCGCGGTAGCAGCCCACGGCCGCGGCACCATCGTCGCGGTCCGCGAGGGCGGCGAGGACAGGACCGCGGGCCCGGTGGTCGTGGGCGTCGACGGCAGCCCGGTCGGGGATGCGGCGGTGGCGGCGGCCTTCGCCGAGGCCGCCGAACGCGAGACCGAACTGGTCGCGGTCCACACCTGGAGTGATCTCACCTTCACCGAATTCGCCAGCACCGGATATATCGAGATCCCGGCCGAGGATCTGCAGACCGCGGAGCAGGCGGTCCTGGCCGAGCGGATGGCCGGGTGGCAACAGCGGTATCCGGAGGTGGCCGTGCGCCGGGAGGTCTACCCGTCGACTCCGGCGCAGCATCTGCGCGAATGGTCCGAGGACGCCCAGCTCGTCGTCGTCGGCAGTCGCGGGCGCGGCGGATTCCGCGGCCTGCTGCTCGGTTCCACCAGCCAATCGCTGATCCAGCACGCGGCCTGCCCCGTCATGATCACCCGGCCCGGATGACCCCGCGGTAGCGGCCGCTCAGCTGTTGAGGGAGGCCAGTAGCGCACGCGTGCGCCGGGCGTCGTCACCCCCGGCGAAGACCGATCCGACGAACTCGGTGGCGCCGGCGTCGAACACCTCCCGGATCCGGGCCGCGACCTGCTCCTCCGAACCGATGATCGCCAGATCGGCGGGCCCCGCGGCGCCTTCGCGGTCCATCATCGCCCGGTAGGAGGGCAGGGTCCCGTACATGGCGAAGGTGCGAGCGGCCTGTTCCCGCGCCGCCTCGATATCGCCGGTGACCAGGACCGGCAGCGAGCACACGATACGGGCGGGCGGGCGGCCGGCCTCCGCCACGGCCGCGCCGAGCGTGGGGGCGATATGGCCGCGGATGGTCGCCGGTCCGGTCATCCACAGCACCGTGCCGTCGGTCCTTCGCCCGGCCAGGCGCAGCATCTGCTCGCCCATGGCGGCCAGCAGGACCGGTATCCGCCCTTCATCCGGTATTCCCAGTTCGAGATTCCCGACGACGGTCTCACCGGTGAACGCGGCCGGTTCACGGGCCAGCAGCGGCTCCAGCACCGACAGATATTCGCGCATATGGCGGGCGGGCCGGGCGAAGTCGTATCCGAACATGTTCTCGATGACCACCCGGTGCGACAGCCCGATCCCGAGGGTCAGCCGGTCGGGGCCCACCGCGAGCGCGGTGGTGCGGGCCTGCTGGGCCAGCGCCCCGGGATGGCGGGGATAGGTCGGCACGACCGCGGTGCCCAGTTCGATCTCCGGCACCCGGCTGCCCGCGACCGCGAGCGCGGTCAGGGCGTCGACGCCGAAGATATGCGAGAGCCAGGCCGAACGGAAACCGTCGTCGGCGCTGCGGCGCAGATCGTCGGAGAGCCGCTGCAGGGCGTCGGCTCCGGTTCGTTCACCGAGCAGAATTCCGATTCGCACGCGGGGCCTCCTGATCGCCGGGTGACAGGGCCCGGACCTCGTTGTTCCGGGCGTGCCGAGCCTACCTCCGCGGTCCGCGGCGCCGCCGGGCGCGCCGCACCCGCCGACGCGCCCGCGACGTGCTCGACCGGCGCCCCGCGGCGGTGCATGCTGTGAGGATGGACGAGTTCGCGAACTGGAGGTCGAACGGGCAGCGCTTCACTCATCGCGGGCACCAGATCTTCTGGCAGACCGGCGGAACCGGGTCCGGCGGCGCGCTCCTGTGCCTGCACGGCTTCCCGACGGCGTCCTGGGACTGGCATCTGGTGTGGCCCGATCTCTGTGAGCGGTTCGCCCCGGTCCTGGCACCCGACCTGATCGGCTTCGGCTGGTCGGCCAAACCGCAGCAATACGACTATTCGATCGCCGATCAGGCCGATCTGTCCGAACAACTGCTCCGGGAGCAGGGGGTGTCGCGGTTCCATATCCTGGCCCACGACTACGGCGATACCGTGGCCCAGGAACTGCTGGCCCGCGACGCCGAACGCCGGGCGGGCGGTGACACCTCCCTGGTGGTCGAATCGGTCTGCCTGCTCAACGGTGGCCTGTTCCCCGAGGCGCACCGGCCGCGGCCCATCCAGCGCCTGCTCGCCGGTCCGCTGGGCCCGCTGGTCGGCCGGTTGGGTAACGAGAAGACCTTCGCGCACAGCCTGGCCGCGGTCTTCGGACCCGACTCCAAGCCCGACGACGAGCAGATGCACCGCTTCTGGATGCTCTGGTGCAGCAAACACGGAAAACGCAACGGCCACAAGGTGATGCACTATCTCGCCGAACGCCGCGAGCGCCGCGAGCGGTGGGTGGGAGCGCTGGCCCGGCCGCAGGTCCCGGTCCGGTTCATCGACGGCACCCTCGACCCGGTGTCCGGCGGGCGGATGGTGCGCCGGTACCGGCAGCTGGTGGCCGAACCGGATGTGGTCGAACTCGACGCCGTCGGGCACTACCCGCAACTCGAGGCGCCCGCGGAGACCATGCGCGCGTTCCGGGAATTCCACGGCACCCGGGTCGGCTGACCTCACCGTATCCCGGGGCCCGGATCTCCGGGCGTCCGCGCCGGCGTCGGGACGCGTGCGGCACACGGCGCACGCTGCTAGCGTCGCGGGCAGGTTCCATCCGATCGCCGGGGGTGCGGGGCGCGTTCGCGGCGGCGATCTCTCATGAGGTGACACCCGAAATGGTCGATACACAACAGGATTCCGGCGCGGTCCGGCATACCCAGGGCACCCCGGAATGGGTCACCACCCGGGACGGCCGGCGCCTGTACTCCATGGTCCTGCCGGGCCCGGCCGAAGGCGGCGGCGCGACGGTCGTCTTCGAGGCGGGCGCGGCGGCGACGCGCTCGTCCTGGGGCCTCGTACAGCCCGGAGTCGGGCGCTTCACCCGCGCCGTGGTCTACGACCGGTCGGGGCTGGGCGCCAGCCCCGCCGATCCCGGCGGCCGCGACCTGGACCGTATGGCCACGGATCTGGTCGATGTCCTCGACCATTTCGGCGACGGACCGTTCGTTCTGGTCGGGCACAGCGCCGGCGGGCCCCTGGTGCGGCTGGCCGCCT
>NZ_JBSFRU010000252.1:0-9726 GCF_053589395.1 Nocardia sp. NPDC003345 | reverse complement strand
GGCCATCCCCAGGAACTTCCCCCAACGTCGCGCGGCGGTGACATCGCGGCCGGACAGCGCCGTGACCGGCGGATCGAATGTCTTGATGGCGCTCAGCGCGACCACATCGATACGCCCCACCACCGCGCCGACCGCGTGCTCCCGCAGGAACTGGGCCAGGGCCTCCACTTCGGGTAGTTCGGGCACAGGCCCAGGCTACCGGGGGTCACCGACATCGGAGCTGCCCGAATCGCGGCCCATATCGGAGCTGCCCGAACTACCACCGGCTTCGGGGAAGGCGGAGCTTCCCGGCCGGGGACGATTGTCGGCGGCGTCCAGACGCCGGGTGACACCGGTGCTCATCACGGTGATCAGCGTCCCGATGACCACCAGGTCGAAGGCCATCTGCACCGTGGTCGCGATACGCGCCGCCTGCCCCACGGCATGGATATCGCCGAAGCCCACGGTGCCCAGGGTCGCGACGGTGTAATACAGCGCGTCGTTACGGGTCACCAATTGGGTGAACTGCCCGGGGTCCCGCTGTTCGAGGAGGTAGTAGAACAGCGCGAAGAACACCACCACCAGCGAAATCAGGTACAGGAGGCCGTCGACCCGGTGGCCGGTGTCGCGGCTGGTCCGCAGGAACTGGCCGATCCGGCGGTAGGCGAGCCAGGACAACCCCGCCACCCCGGCCGCGAACAGCGTCACCGTCAACAGCCGGGTGGGCCAGAAGCCGGGTAGCTCGAGACCGGTCGGGACGAAGTAGTAGAACAGCAGCGCACTGGCCACAGTGCTCGCGTTCCGCCACAGATGCGCCGGGCCGCTGATAGCGCGAGATGCCATGCGGTCATGATCGGCCCGATCGGGCCGGGGACGAGGCGGACGCGCCGACACCGGCCCGACCGACCGGCACATTCGGGCCCGCGAACTATCATCCGAGGCGATTCCACAGGTCAGAGGCCCGTGCCATACTGGTCGGGTCAGTCGATCACCGTGCGCAGAGCGAGGGAAGCAGATGACCGCCGACCCCATACCGACGGACTCCCGGCCGTCCCTGGGTTGGCCGGTGCCGCCACCCGAGGGTTACTTCGCCGAAGACCTCGACCAGATGCCCGATCTGCCCTCGCATACCGAACTGATCGACGGGAGTCTCGTTTTCGTGAGCCCGCAGAAGTTGTTCCACATGTGTGTCGTCGACTTCCTGCGGTGGGAGTTGAAGAGCCAGGCACCTCGGCACCTCATCGCACTTCGGGAGATGACGGTCACGCTCGGCCCCCGCCAACGCCCCGAGCCCGATGTCATGATCGTTTCGGTCGACGCTTCCTCGAATCCCGAGACGACCACCTATCGGCCCGCCGATGTCGTCTTGGTCATCGAGGTCGTCTCCCCCGACTCGATCGAACGCGATCGCAAACGCAAACCCCAGCTCTACGCCGAGGCCGGTATCCCGCACTTCTGGCGGGTGGAGAACGTCGACGGCCGCGCCGTCGTCTACACCTACGAACTCGACCCGGCGACGGAGAAATACACGACCACCGGCATCCATCACGACAAGCTGAACGTCACCGTGCCGTTCGATATCGACCTGGACCTCACCCGCGCCACCGAACTCTGACGGCCGAAACCCTCTGGTAGCAGGCATATGAGATCGAATCCGGTCGCCTCGCCGGGTGGGTACTGC
Organism: Nocardia sp. NPDC003345; assembly: GCF_053589395.1. NCBI lineage: Bacteria > Bacillati > Actinomycetota > Actinomycetes > Mycobacteriales > Nocardiaceae > Nocardia > Nocardia sp. NPDC003345. The sequence goes on along the minus strand of NZ_JBSFRU010000252.1, from coordinate 8,066 downwards.
TAGCTTGCGGCCGTGGACTTCTCCCATTCCTGGACAGCGCTGCGCGCGGCGGTCGCCGAACTCTCCGACGAGGATTTCGGCCGGCCTTCCGGTTGCGCCGGCTGGCTGGTCCGGGATCTGGTGTGCCACTTGATCATCGACGCCCAGGATGTGCTGATCACCCTCGTCACCCCCACCGACAAGGAACCGACCCGCGACGCCACCACCTACTGGGATATCGCCGAGACGGCGCCGACCGGCGACGATCCGCTCGACGCGCTGATCGTCCGGCTGGCTGCCGCCTACCGCCAGCCCCGGCTACTGGAACTGCATTTCGACGATGTCGGTTCCGCCGCCGGCCGCGCGGCCGCACTCGCCGATCCGGCGATCGTGGTGAGCACCCGCGATCAGGCCCTCACCATCGGCGACTATCTCACCGCCTACATCCTGGAGTCGACGCTGCACCACCTGGACCTGATCGCCCATCTCCCCGATGCCACCCGCCCGCCCGACCGCGGGCTGGCCCGGTCCCGTGCCCTGCTCGAGGAGATCACGGGGGCGGCGTTCCCCGCCTCGTTCTCCGATACCGACGCGCTCCTGATCGGCACCGGCCGCCGCGCACCGACCGATTCGGAGCAGACCGAACTCGGCGAGCTGGCCGGGAAGGTCCCGCTGTTCCTCGGCTAGCCGTGCTGCGCCGAAGGACGACGGCCCGGCGCCAGGACTTGACCTTCACATCGTGACAAGGTCTTGAGTAGTCGGCGAAGGAGGTGGTTGTCGTGAACACAACCCACCACGGCGAGCCGGATGCTCGCCTGATCGCCGCGCTGACCGGCGCCGACTCGTCGTTGCGGCTGCGGGCCGCGCTCTCGGCCGGCACCTCGGCCGATCCGCGTCTGCTGGCGCCCCTGATCGAGCGGTGTGCGGTGGAACCGGATTTCTTCGTGCGCGACATGCTCACCTGGGCGTTGTGCAGGCTACCGGCCGAGATCACGGTGCCACGACTGCTCGACGAACTCGGGTCGGTGACGGCGCAGGCCCGGAGTCAGGCCCTGCACACACTGTCCAAGATCGGTGACGGCAGCGCCTGGCCCGCGGTTTCGGAGCTACTGCACGATGCCGACCACGAGGTCGCGCTCAGCGCCTGGCGGGCGGCGGTGGTGCTCGTACCGTCCGGCGCGGAGCCCCGGCTCGCCGCCGAACTGGCGAAGGAGCTCGGTCGCGGCGACCGCCCGGTGCAGCTCGGCCTGAGCCGGGCGCTGGCCGCACTCGACGCGGCCGCGATCCCGGTACTCGACGCGGCCACGCACAGCCCCGACCCGGAGATCCGGGCCCACGCGGCGGCGACCGAACAGCTCCGGCTCGACCCCGACAGCGGGTTCGTTCTCGCGACGGAGCTGGCCAAACGGGTCGTGGCGGCCGGTCCGGACGTATGAGAGGAAGGGCGACGCGATGTTGATCGGCGAGGTCTCGCGGCAATCCGGGGTCAGTACCCGCATGCTGCGTCACTACGACCGGCTGGGGCTGGTGCGGCCGACCGGCCGCACCTCCGGCGGTTACCGCGAATACTCCGCCGACGATATCCGTCGCCTCTTCCGCGTCGAATGCCTGCGGACGCTGGGACTATCGCTGACCGAGGTCGGGCAGGCGCTCGACGAGCCGGGTTTCACCCCGGCCGAACTGGTGGGCGAGCTGATCCGGCACACCCGGGCCCGTATCACCGCGCAGGAGGAGTTGCTGCGCAAACTCGAACGGGTCGACGCGGCCGCACCCGCGCAGTGGGGTGATGTGATCGGCCTGGTCACCCTGCTGCGGGCCCTCGAATCGGAGTCCGGGGCCCGCCGCCAGCAGGCGATACTGGCCCAGCACCGGGGCACGGCGCTGCCCGTCGAAACACTGGTGGAGGCGGCGCTTTCGGAAGAAGACCCGAATGTCGCCGGGGCGCTGCTGTGGTCGCTGGCCCGGGCCGGAGACGAGGGTCTGCCCGATCTGGCCGCCGGTCTGGATTCACCGCGGGCCGAGGTACGGCGGCGGGCGACGGCCGCCATCGCGGCGGTACCCGCGGCGGAGGCCACGGATCTGCTGCTACGGGCACTGAGCGACCGCGAGGTCACCGTCCGCGACCGGGCCGCCGTCGCGCTCGGCTCACGGCAGGTCGCCGAGGCGGTGCCCGCCCTGCTGGATATGGTGACCGGGGGGCGCTCCGATGTGGAAGCTGCGGAGACGCTGGGCCTGCTGGCCGGGGCGGAGGCGCGCGCCGACGAGATCGTCGGTGATCTGCGAGACCTGCTCGCGAGCACCGCGGACCCCGCTGTCCGGTTACGGATCACCCAGGCACTCGCCGAGATCCCGGGTGACGCTTCCCGAGAGGCACTGGCCGGCTTGACCCGCGACGCCGACCGGACGATCGCGGGGACCGCTGCCGCGATCCTGCACCGGTAGCCGGCCCCGAGCGGCTCGTCGCCGAGATCGAATCAGAGCATCCGGAGACCGAACTCGTGCCGGCGTCGCCGGGCGCCCACCACCGGGCTTACGGGTGCGGATCGGTCACCGATCCTCGGCGGCTCGGTCAGGAACCCAGATGCGCCCGGTCCCGCGCCGGGTCGTACAGATGCGATTGCGCACAGTCGGCTCCCGGCGCCAGCGCCCGTCCCACCACGATCACCGCCGCCTGCCGCAGCCCCGCCGCCTCGACCTGCCCGGCGATATCCCCCAGAGTGCCGCGCAGCACCAGCTGTTCCGGCTGGCTCGCCCGGTACACCACCGCGACCGGGCAGTCGGCTCCGTAGTGTTCCGACAGTTCGGCGGCCAGTTCCCGAGTCCGGGTGACCGCCAGGTGCAGCACCAGTGTGGCCCGGGTGCGGGCGAAACCCGCCAGTTCCTCGGTCTCCGGCATCGCCGTCGATCGCAGCCTGGTGCGGGTGAGCACCACCGACTGCACCACCTCGGGAACAGTGAGCTCGGCGCCCAGCGACGCCGCCGCGGCCGCGTAGGCCGGCACCCCGGGAGTGACATCCCACGGCACCCCCGCCGCGTCGAGGCGGCGGGTCTGTTCGGTGAGCGCGGAGTACAGGGACGGATCGCCCGAGCACAGCCGTGCCACCTCTCGTCCGGCGCGATGCCCCGCCACCAGATGTTCGGTGATCCGGTCCAGGTCCAGCCGCTGGGTATCGATCAGCTCGGTCTCCGGCGCGCAGTGCCGGAGCACCTCCGGGTCCAGGTAGGTCCCCGGATACAGGCAGACCCGGCACCGCCCGAGCAGCTCCACCGCGCGCACGGTCAGCAGGTCGGCGGCGCCGGGTCCGGCCCCGATGAAGTGCACGGTCATGCCGTGAGTCTAGATTTCGGCCCGCCCGCCCGGCCCGGCGCCCGTGGCATGCGGGTACGTGCCGCCGGGCCCCGGCTCGGCGGCGGCCGTCGTGACCCCCGCTCAGCCCACGGCGTCGAAGAACGCGATCACCTTGTGCGGTTTCACCCGCACCAGCAACTCGCCGGGCACGCCGTTGCGGCGCCCGAATTCCTCCGCGCGGGCAGTGCCCATATACCGCCCGCCGATCGCGGTGGCGGTGCGTAGCAGTTCGGCGGGGTCCTCGGACAGGGTCACGGTCCCCTGCACCTGTACCGCGCCGTAGGGCGGCTCCTCCAGGTCCACCACCAGCGCGATCCGCGGATCACGCTGGAGCGCCTTACCCTTCGCCGTGTCCTTCCCGGTATTGAAGACCAGTTCGTCGCCGTCGAGCAGAAACCACACCGGAGTCACCACCGGCCGCCCGTCGGCAGCGGTGAAAGCCACTTTGGCGGTGCGGGTTCCATAACTGAGGAAATCACGGACCGCGGGATCGGAGAGTGAGGCCATACCGCACACCCTAGGGCGGCCCTCGCATCGGACGATGCAGTTCCCCGGCGCGTCGGCCGGTGTGGGCGCGTCGGTGGGCGGTGCCCACGCCGGGATCGGCTCCACCAACCCCTCGCCCGAAATCGCGGGACAACGGACGGTTGTGGACCGCGACCGGATCGGTTGTTTGATCCGGCCGCGCGCCCCTGTTTCGATCTCGTCGATCGACAGCGCGCGGCCCGAGCCGGAGGTGATTTGTGGCGAGACGAGCACTGGGCCGGCCGTTCGGATGGCTGTGGATGTCCTACGCCGTGAGCGCCTACGGCTCGGGGCTGGGGTTCGGGGCGCTACCGCTGATCGCGGTACTGGTACTGGACGCCGCGCCGGTCGAGGTGTCGGTGCTGGCGGCGGTGGGACCCGCGGCCGGGGCGTTGATCGCGCTACCGCTGGGGCCGTGGGTGGAGTTCCGGCGCAAACGACCGGTGATGATCACCATGGATACGGCGCGGTTCGCGGCCCTGCTGTCGGTGCCGGTCGCCTACGCGGCGGGCGGGCTCACCTTCGCGCAGCTCATGGTGGTGTCCGCGGTGGTGGCGGCGGCGAAGATCGCGTTCAACGCGGCGAGCGGCGCGTACCTCGAATCCGTGGTGCGCCCGGGGGATCTGCTGATCGCGAACGCGCGGTTCGAGTCGACCAATTGGAGTTCCATCGCGGTCGGGCCGCCGCTGGGCGGGGCGGCGATCGGTATGTTCGGGCCGATCGTCACCGTGGTGGCCGATGCGTCGAGCTACCTGCTCTCGGCGCTGGGGGTCATCGCGATCCGCGACCGGGAACCGCCCGCGCCACCGCGTACCGGCCGACGGGGAATCCGGGTCGACGAGTTGTTCGACGGCTGGCGCCATATCCTCACCCACCCCGGTCTCCGGGGGCTCTATCTCAACCAGCTGATGGTCGGCGGGCTGATCATGGCCTCCGAGCCGCTACTGGCGGTACTGCTGCTGCGGGACCTCGGATTCCCACCCTGGCAGTACGGTCTCGCGTTCGCGGCCCCCTGTCTCGGCGGACTGATCGGGTCGCGCCTGGCCGGACGAGTGGTGGCCCGGTACGGGCGCAACCGCGTCCTGCGGGTGGCCGGCACCCTGCGCGCGGTGTGGTTGATCGGTCTCGCGGGGGTCGGGCCGGGGACCACCGGTCTCCTGACGGTGCTCGCCGTCGAGTTCGCCATCATCGTCTGTATGAGCCTGTACACCCCGGTACTGGCCACCTATCGGCTCGAGCACACTCCCCGCCACCGGATCGCCCGGGTGCTGTCGGCGTGGTCGATCGGCAGCGCCGCCGCCATCGCCGTTCTCAGCGCGCTCGGCGGACTGCTCGCCGGGGCAACCAGCACCCGAACCGGTTTGGTCGTGGCGGGCCTGCTCATCCTCGCGAGCCCGCTGGTGCTGCCGCGCCATCCGGACCCTCCCGGCGCGCCCGCGTCCGCCGCACCACGGGCAACAGTAGGTCGATGATCGAGCCGCTCGGCGGCGCGCGCACGCCACATCCGGCGCGACGACGAAGTTACCGGGCTGTATGAGACAGGATGGCCGCGACCAGTTGCTCGTGCACCTGCGGCGGCAGCGTATGGCCCATTCCCGCCACGGTCATCAACCGGGCCCCTGGAATCCCCTCGGCGATCAACGCCCCGTGCCCAGGTTTGGCCGGTTCGTGGCTGCCCTCGATGACCAGCGTGGGCGCCGTCACCCGGTCCAGCACACCGACCGGCTCGAAATCCGGATCGGCCGCCGCGGCCAGCCGGTGGTTGGCCACCGCCGACAGGTCACGGGCGCGGTCGTGGATTCGTTCCTGCAGCTCACGGGCCGCGGTCTCGTCGAACGGGAGACCGGTTCCGTGCAAGACGCGCTGTTCGGCGATCATGGCGTCGATTCGGTCGGCGCGGTTGTCCGGTGGCGAGGCCGAGAGCAGCGTGCGGTAAAAGGCGATGAACTCCGGGACCGGCTCGGGCAGGCTCGGTTCGGATTGCGGTTGCCCGAGCAGTGCCCGCATGATTACCCGGCCTTCGCCGCCGCCGAGCGGTGAGGAGCCGATAACGGTCAGCGAGCGCACCCGGCCGGGCTGCTCGGCCGCGATGTACTGGCCGAGCAGCCCGCCCGCGGAATGGCAGACCAGATGGGCACTGTCCAGGGCGTGGGCGTCCATCACCCGGTAGACGTCGTTCTTGATGTCGTGCCAGGTGTAGGGGCGGGCCGCGAAATCGACGGTGTCCGACCTACCGGTATCGCGGTGGTCGTACCGGATGACTCTGCGGCCCCCGGCGACCAGGCGGGCCACGAACTCCTCCGGCCACAGGATGCCCTGCGACATCGAGCCCATGATCAGCAGAATCGGAGCGTCGGTCAGGGCGCCGGATTCTTCACTCCAGATGTTCACGTCCTGCATGGCTGAGCACAGGTCCTTTCTTTCTCGGGCGATGCCGTGCCGCGGCGGCGGATTCATCACTCGGGTCGCGGGCCGAACCAATACGACAGCGCCGCCTCCAGTCCCGCGGCCGCCGATTCGGCCGGTTCGCCGATGGCCGCGGCCCAGGCGATATAGCCGTCCGGGCGGATCAGGAAGGCATCCGCGGGGCGGTTTTCGGTTTTGCCGGTGTGGATTTCGATCGGCTGCCGGTCGCGGGCGATCTCGCGCAGTTCCGGCCGTTCCGCGAGGTCGATCAGGAGTGGGCGCGCCGACCGCATGAGTTCGGCGACGGTGGTGGTGCCGCTGTCGGTGTGCAGGGTGAGATCGGGGGCGAAGGTGCCGGTGGCGGCGTGCCCGTTGGGATTGGGGAGTGTGTAGCGGATATCGGAGCCGGCGATCAGGGCTCCCATCCGCCGCAGGGGTTGATCGTCGGTGAGGAGTTCCTGGAACACCGCGCGCAGGGCTTCGGCCGCCGGATCGGTCCCGCGACGCAGAGCGACCTGGGCCTGGGTGTGCAGCATGGTGCGGGCCGCCGCATGGTGACGCTCGTCGTGGTAGGTGTCCAGCAGACCCTCCGGCGCCCGGCCGTCCACGGCGGCCGCCAGCCGCCAGGCGAGACCGACCGCGTCGAGCATGCCCGCGTTGAGCGCCACCCCCGTGGCGGGGAACAGATGCGCGGCATCGCCGGCCACCAGGATGCGGCCGGCCCGGTAGCGGTCGGCCTGCCGGGCCTTGAAGGTGAACCGTGACATCCGGGTGGTTCGCGCCACCGGCAGGTCCACCCCGAGCACCCGGTGGATGCTTTCGCGCAACTCGGGGACGGTCATCGGGACATCGTCGTCGTACTCGGTGTTCTCGTCCTCGATGGTGTAGACGGACAGGGACTCCGAGGTGGGCGAGGCCGCCATACCGAAGAGCCCGCGCTCGGTCCGGGTGAATCCCGCCCGGACCGTCGCACCCCCGGGGACCTCGAGGTCACCATCGGCCAGGACTGTCACCGACTCCGGGACGGTGATCTGCGCCAGCCGGTTGACCTCGGGATACACGGTGCCCGGGAATTCGATCCCGGCCATATCGCGAACCCGGCTGCGGGCCCCGTCGCAACCCACCAGATACCGGGCGCGAATCCGGTACTCCCCTTCCGGCCCGCGCACCCGCGCGGTGACGGTATCGGCGTCCTGGGTCACGTCCGAGACCTCGTGCCCGCGCCGGATTTCGATATCCAGCTCGCTCGCCCGCTCGCTCAGCACCTGTTCGAGCCGGTGTTGCGGTAGTGGCAGCGCGTGCATCGGCGACTCCGCCAACTGCGTGAGATCCACATGGACACCACCGAACGGGAACCGCGGCGCCGGAACGGGATCGACGCAGGCGGCCTCGAATCGTTCCAGCAGCCCGCGATAGCGCAGCAACTCCAGGATCTGCCCGCCGAGCCCGCCGGCTTTCGGGGTGTCACGGGGTCGCGGCTGCCTTTCCAGCACCAGCGGCCGCACGCCGGCGAGCCGCAACTCGGCGGCCAGCAGCAGGCCGGTGGGCCCGGCGCCCACGATGATCACGTCGGTTTCCGTCATACCGATCTCCTCATTGTTGTTCGCACTGCTCGTCCCGGTCGCCGGTGTCCCGCGCATCCCACACTCTTTCCGGGCCCACGGCCCCTCGAAACTCTCTCCCGGAAGGGCCGGCCGGGATCACGATCCCGGCATGGTGAACGCGCAGGTCGAAGAGGCCTACACCGGACACGAGGTGGTGACCGCGTTCGGCCACGCCGGACAATTCGTAGGGCTTGCGCCGCCCC
>NZ_JBSFRU010000251.1:0-9729 GCF_053589395.1 Nocardia sp. NPDC003345 | reverse complement strand
GCGTCGAGGATCTCGGTGATCTTGCCCAGCACCAGCAGCGGCTGGTGATTTCCCGGCACCGCGCCCTCTTCCCTCGTCATAGCGCAGAATCTACGCCGCGCGGTCCGTGGGCGGGACCCGGGCCGCCGGGCACCGGTCCCGCGCCGCGACCGGTGTCAGAGGCAGAGGGTGCCGAGCCGCGGACCCGGCCGCGCCGTCACCTGGACCCCCTGCGAGATGGGCAGGATATCGGGCAACCCGTTGGAGTAGCCGGCGGTGAGCCCGTTGCTGCCGATCGCCTCCGGGGTCCACAGCACGGTGGCCGTACCGTTGCGCACCGGTGCCTCACCGAGAAGCACATCGCCGCCGCCCGGCAGCCGGTTGAAGAACTGCACGGTGCCCTTCTCCACGGGGCTGCCGTCGGGCAGGGTCACCTGCGCCTCCAGCATGAGGCTGCATCCGGTGGGTACCGCGGCGGCCGACGCGGTGGCCGGTTCACCGAGCACGTCGAGCCGGACCACCGGCGCCACCCCGGTATCGGCCACGGCCGACGGGGATACCGCGACGGCCGCCGCCCCGCACAGCACCGCCACCGCCCCACGCAGCTTCCGAGAACTCCTGTCCGACATGAGATCACCTGCTCTTTCGTCCGGGAACACTGCTGCCGGCGGCACCCTCATCCCGCACCGGCCGCGGATGCTCGCGGCGGCGAGCCCGGCCGGGTCCGAGGCGGGGGCGACCGCCGTGTGGGGGGCGGGTACCCGGCATTCGGGTTCGCACACCCCTACAGCGCGGTCCCCGCGTCGATGACGTGTGTGGTGCCGGTGATGTACTTCGCGGCGTCGGAAACCAGGAACAGCACCGTGTTCGAGATCTCGCCGGGGTCCAGTGCGCCCACCGGCAGCCCGTTCATCTCGGCGGCCACCGCCTCGAAATCGGCGCGGCCGGGATTCTCCAGATCCGGGCGGAACAGCCGGTAGGTGGATTCGTTGTAGACCATCGGGGTGCCGACCGTGCCCGGGTGGATCGAATTGACCCGGATACTCTGCGGTGCCAGTTCTTTGGCCAGCACCTTCATCAGGCCCACCAGACCGGCCTTGGCCGCCGCGTAGTGCGCGAGACCGTGATTGGCGACCATGGCGGCGACCGAACTGGTGATGACGACCGAACCGCCCCGCCCGCCGGCGGCGATATGCGGGACGGCGGCCTTGAGGGTTTTCCACACTCCGGTGAGATTGATATCGATCATCTCGTTCCAGGCGTCCTCGCTCATCGCGAGGGCCGGTGCGGGACTGGAGATTCCCGCGTTCGCGACGACGATATCGAGCCGGCCGAACTCCCCCGCCCCCGCCTCCGCGGCGGCGGCCAGGGCCTGGAGATCCCGGACATCGGCGTCGCGGGCCACGATCCGGCGGCCGGCCGCCTCGACGAGCTGTACGGTCTCGGCCAGGTCCGCGGCGGACGCCAGCGGATAGGGCACCGTTTTCGCCTCGGTCGTGGTGTCGATCGCGACGATATCGGCGCCTTCCGCGGCCAGCCGCAGCGCGTGGGATCTTCCCTGACCCCGGGCCGCCCCCGTGATGAACGCGACCTTACCGTCCAGAATGCCCATGGCCATCTCCGTCACTACTCGCCCGGCTCTCGCCGCGAGAATAATGTCTGCCGATGCCGAAAACGGCCGGAACGGCGGATCAGGCCTCGACGAGCGCCTTCTCGGATTCGCCGGATTCGGCCGCGACCTCCGGCGCGGTCGAGCGATTCGGCAGCAGCACGGCGGTGACCACCACGACCAGCGCCAAGGCCGCCGAGACCGCGAAGGCCAGCCGCATACCGTCCAGCTGCGCGGTCACCGGATCGGTACCGGCGGCTGTCAGCGCACTGCTGCGGGTGGCCATCACCGTCACCACCAGCGCGGTACCCAGAGCGGCGGCGACCTGCTGCAGGGTGCCCAGCATCGAGCTGCCGTGCGAGTACAGATCCTCCGGCAACGCCCCCAGCGCGAGGGTGAACACCGGCGTGAACGCCGCCGCCAGCGACACCATCAGCAGAATGTGCAGAGCCAGCAGCTGCCAGTAGGGTGTGGCGATCGCGATCTGCGTGAAACCGGCCAGCGCGGCGGTGATTCCGATCGCACCCGGGATCACCAGGATCCGGCCGCCGAGCCGGTCGTACACCCGGCCGACCAGCGGCCCCAGCAGCCCCATCGCCAGCCCGCCGGGCATCACCAGCAGGCCGGTCTCCAGCGGCGACAACTCGCGCAGGTTCTGCAGATACAGCGGGAGCAGCATCATCGAGCCGAGCATCGCCAGGAACGCGACGGCCATCAGGATCAGGCCCTTGGTATAGGTGCCCGAACGCAGGATCCGCAGATCCAGCAGTGGGGTGCCGTGACGCTGCAGCCACAGCTGCCGCGCCACGAACAGGCCGATGAGCGCGATCCCGGCCACGGTGATGAGCACCGGTACGGCGGCGCTGCCGGTTTCGAAACGACTCAGGCCGTAGACCAGGCTGCCGAAACCGAGGGCCGCGAAAACCACACTGAACCAGTCGATGGTGCCGGTCTCGGGCTCGCCGACATTCTCCAGCCGCCGCAGCCCGAACCAGGTGACCGCCCCGGCGATGGGCAGTACCAGCACGAACAGCCAGCGCCACGATGCCACCTGCAGGACGAGGCCGGAGATCACCGGCCCCATGGCGGGAGCCACCGAGATCGCGAGTGTCACAGTGCCCATGACCCGGCCGCGGTCGCGTTCGGGCACCACCGTCATCAGGGTGGTCATCAGCAGCGGCATCATCACCGCGGTGCCACCCGCCTGAACGATGCGCCCGATCAGCAGGACCGCGAAGGAGGGCGCCACCGCGGACAGCGCGGTACCGGCGAGGAAGACGCTCATGGCCAGCGCGTACGCCCGCCGGGTGGTGACCCGTTGCAGGAACCAGCCGGTCACCGGGATGACGGCGGCCATGGTGAGCATGAACGCCGTGGACACCCACTGGGCGGCCCGTTCGGTGACCTCCAGATCGTGCATCAGCCGCGGAATCGCGTTGATCATGATGGTTTCGTTCAGAATCACCACGAAGGTGGCGAACACCAGCAGCCGGACCACCACCGGAGTGCCACCACCGGTTCTCGGAACGGATGATCGAGCGGACATCGGCTACCTCCGGGGGTCGAACGAGCGGCTTGGGCGCGGGAGCGAGCGGCGGCGGCCGTGCCCCGAGGCCATATGAGGACAGACGAGGCCACCTCGCCGCGCTCATCGGCGACGGGTCAGTTTTTCCCGGCGGCTCGCACCGGATCAATCGGTTTTCCGGCCCCGGTATTCCAGGACACGGGCCGAATCGGCCGCTCACCGCCCGGATCGGACGCCATCGGCGACTTCTCCGATGTGACCGGAGTCATGGCCGGGCCGCTCAGCTCATCTCCGCGCGGCGCGCGGCGACCTCGAGATCCTTGTCCCCGCGGCCGGACAGGCACACCAGCACCACCGAACCGTCCGCGAGTTCGCGCCGGTCGTCGAGCTCCAGTAGATGGCCCACGGCGTGGGCCGATTCCAGCGCCGCGATGATGCCCTCGCTGTGGCTCAGCGTCCGCAGACCGCGCAGCGCGGTGGTGTCGGTGGCGGTGGCGCAGACCACGCGGCCGGTCTCCTTCAGATGGCTGAGCTCGGGGCCCACGCCCGGATAGTCCAGACCGGCGGCGACACTGTGCGTTCCGGCGATCTGGCCGTCGTCGTCCTGCAGGAGATAACTGAAACTGCCGTCGATCTCGCCCGGGCGGCCGGCGCTCAGCGAGGCCGCGTGGTCGCCGGTATCGACGCCGCGTCCCGCGGCCTCCACGCCGAGCAGGCGGACACCGGGGTCGTCGGCGAACGGGTGGAACGCGCCCACCGCGTTGCTTCCGCCGCCCACGCAGGCGAGTACATAGTCGGGGAGCCCGCCCTCGGCGGTCAGGATCTGGGCCCGCGCCTCGACGCCGATGATCGTCTGGAAATCCCGCACGATCCTCGGATAGGGTGCCGGTCCGGCGGCGGTCCCGAACAGGTAGTGGGTGGAATCCAGATTGGTGACCCAGTCGCGTACGGATTCGCTGATCGCCTCCTTGAGGCGCGCGTTCCCGGCGTCCACCGCCCGGATCTCGGCGCCCAGCAGGCCCATCCGGATCACATTGTGCTGCTGGCGCGCCATATCGGCGGCGCCCATATAGATGGTGCAGCTCAGCCCGAACATGGCGCATACCGTGGCGACCGCGACGCCGTGCTGTCCGGCACCGGTCTCGGCGACGACGCGGCGCTTACCCATCCGCCGGGCCAGGAGGCCCTGCCCGATCGCATTGTTGATCTTGTGCGAACCCGTATGCGCCGTATCCTCCCGCTTCAGGTAGACCTTCACGCCCGGAGTGGCCAGCCCGGCCGCGAAGCGCGGCGCCTGATGCAGCAGCGTCGGCCTGCCGACCCGGGTTCGCAGCAGATCGCGCAATTCCCGGGTGAACGCGGGATCGACGCGGGCGCGATCGTAGGCGACCTCGAGTGCGAGCAGTGCCGCCATCAGACCCTCGGGCACATATCTGCCGCCGAACCTCCCGAACCGGCCGTGTTCGTCCGGTAGATCCCGGTGCCGACGAGAACTATTCACTCCGCTGTCCGCGACCATCCCGGAGACCACACTCTCTACATCCGATCCGTTCGTGAGCAGTCTGTGCCGCGACCGCAAGCATCAGGTCACCTCCCGGCAACGGAATAGTTAACAGCACTAAAGATATGACTCTGCCGCGATTACCAGACTTCCCGCTCACGGGAATCCACTCGGTCACCTCCGAGGCGCCGGTAACAACCCCGGACACCGACCACACTCGCGGCACCACCGGTGAACTGCCCGGATCGACCCGATCCGGCGAGACCCTTGCGCATCCCCGGCGGGTAGACCACCCTATTGTAGGATTGTCGACAATCAGGGTCCGGGCACGACCGGCCGCCGACTGGGAGGAGCAGCCGCCATGCTCACCGAAGACACACTCACCGCCGCGGAACGCGCCGCCATCGATTCCGTACCCACCGGGCTCTACATCGGCGGGCGCTGGCAGGACACCGCCGCCACGATGCCGGTACTCGACCCCGCCACCGGCCTGACCCTGCGCTCGGTCGCCGACGCCACCCCCGACGAGGCCCTCGCCGCGCTCGACGCCGCCGCGGCGGCGCAGGCCGGCTGGGCCGCCACCGCGCCCCGGGAACGCAGCGATGTCCTGATGCGCACCCACCGGCTGCTCCTCGAGGAGGCCGACCGGCTGGCGCTCATCGCCACCCTCGAAATGGGCAAACCCCTCGCCGAGGCGCGCGGTGAGATCGTCTACGCCGCCGAATTCTTCCGGTGGTTCGCCGAGGAGGCCGTGCGGCTCGACGGCGGATATATGCCCGCGCCCGGTGGCGGATCCCGCTTCCTGGTCACCAAACAGCCGGTCGGCCCCAGCCTGCTGATCACCCCCTGGAACTTCCCGATGGCCATGGGTGCCCGCAAGATCGGCCCCGCCCTGGCCGCCGGCTGCACCAGCGTGGTCAAACCCGCCGAACAGACTCCCCTGTGCACGCTGGCCCTCGCCGAGATCCTGGAGCGGGCCGGCGCACCCGCCGGAGTGGTGAACGTGGTCACCACCTCCGACCCCGGTGCCGTGATGACGCCGCTGATCCACGATCCGCGCTCGCGCAAACTGTCGTTCACCGGTTCCACCGCGGTGGGCAAGATCCTGCTCGAGCAGTGCGCGCGGACCGTGATGCGTACCTCGATGGAACTCGGCGGCAACGCCCCCTTCATCGTTTTCGACGATGCCGACCTGGACGCGGCCGTCGACGGCGCCATGGCGGCCAAGATGCGCAATATCGGCCAGGCCTGCACCGCGGCCAACCGGTTCTTCGTCCAGCGCGGTGTGCTCGAGGAGTTCGCGCGGCGGCTCGCCGCCCGGATGGGCGAACTGCCCATGGGACGCGGCACCGAACCCGGTGTGGTGGTCGGACCGCTGATCGACGAGGACGCGGTGGCCAAGGTGACCGATCTCGTCGCCGACGCCCGGGAACGCGGCGCCCGCGCCCTGGTCGGCGGCGAACCGCTGAGCGGTCCCGGCAACTTTTATCCCGCCACCGTCCTGGTCGATGTCCCCGACACCGCGCGGATCTGCCATACCGAGGTCTTCGGCCCGGTCGCCGGTATCACCGCGTTCGACACCGAGGCCGAGGCCCTCGACCGCGCCAACGACACCCCCTATGGTCTGGTGGGTTACGTGTACACCGAGAGCCTGCGCCGCGGGCTGCGGGTGTGCGAAGCCCTCGACACCGGCATGGTCGGACTGAATCAGGGGGTGGTGTCCAACCCGGCCGCGCCGTTCGGCGGGGTGAAGGAATCCGGTCTCGGCCGCGAGGGCGGCCTGGTCGGAATCGACGAATTCCTCGAGATCAAATACATCGGAGTGACCCTGTGAGTTCTTATCGGATCGCGACCATTCCCGGCGACGGTATCGGCGTCGACGTGACGGCGGAGGCGGTGAAGGTTCTCGACCGGGTACTGCCCGGTATCGAATGGACCGAATTCGACTGGTCCTGCGAGAACTACCTGCGTACCGGTTCCATGATGCCCGCCGACGGTCCCGAACGCCTCGCCGGTTTCGACGCGATCCTGCTCGGAGCCGTCGGGTTTCCGGGCGTGCCGGACCATATCTCGCTGTGGGGCCTGCTGATCCCGCTACGGCGCGCGTTCGGGCAGTACGTCAATCTGCGCCCGGTGCGGCTGCTGCCCGGCACCACCTCGGCGCTGCGGGATCGCGGCGCCGACGATCTCGATCTGCTGATCGTGCGGGAGAACTCCGAGGGCGAGTACTCCGAGATCGGTGGTAAACACAATCCGGGCCGGCCCGACGAGTTCGTGCTGCAGGAATCGATCTTCACCCGGGTCGGTTGCGAACGGATCATCCGCTACGCCTTCGAACGCGCCTCCGAACGGGCGGGCCGGTTGTGTTCGGCGACCAAATCGAACGGGCTGATCCATTCGATGCCCTATTGGGACGAGATCTTCGAACGGATCGCCGCCGAATATCCGGCGGTCGAGACCCGGCAGATGCATGTGGACGCGCTCGCCGCCGAGATCGTGCTGCATCCGGACCGGCTCGATGTGATCGTCGGCTCGAACCTGTTCGGCGATATCCTCTCCGATCTGGCCGCCGCCGTCACCGGCGGGCTGGGGTTGGCGCCGTCGGGCAATATCAACCCGGAGCGCGACGCGCCCTCCATGTTCGAAGCGGTGCACGGCAGTGCCCCCGATATCGCGGGCCAGGGCATCGCCAACCCGGTGGCGCAGATCCTGGCGGGCGCCATGCTGCTCGACCACCTGGGCGAGCATTCGGCGGCGGCGGCCGTCGACCGGGCGGTCACCGACGTGCTGGGTTCCGGCGGGCCCCACACCCCCGATCTGGGCGGTACCGCCACCACCACCGATATCGGCGACGCCATCGCCGACCGGGCCTCGGCGCTACTGCTGCCGAGCTGAGCCGAACCGGGGCGGCCGCCTGCCGCAGGGGCCGCCCCGGCGCCCGAATCGGGCCGAAAATACCCCCTGAGCTGTGCGTGTATCGGCGGCGCGAATCGGACCTTCCCAACCCGAGTACCGGATGACAAGCTGGGTACTGCCAGTGTGTGGACGGCTATGAACCAGCTCTTTCCTCGCGCTCGATCCGGCCGTCCGTCCGATCGCCGGCACCGCGCCGCGGTGCCGGTACGAACGCTCGGAAGGAGACGCCGCGAGCATGACCAGCGAGAAGCCCGATATCCTGACCACCGACGCCGGTATCCCGGTCGAAAGTGACGAGCATTCACTCACTGTCGGCCCCGACGGCCCCATCCTGCTCCAGGATCACTATCTGATCGAGCAGATGGCCCAGTTCAACCGGGAGCGGATCCCGGAACGCCAGCCGCATGCGAAGGGCAGTGGCGCGTTCGGCCGCTTCGAGGTCACCAACGACGTCAGCGCCTACACCAAGGCGGCGCTCTTCCAGCCGGGGGCGAAAACCGAGATGGTCGCCCGGTTCTCCACCGTCGCCGGGGAGCGGGGCAGCCCCGACACCTGGCGCGATCCGCGCGGGTTCGCCCTGAAGTTCTATACGACCGAGGGCAACTACGACATGGTCGGCAACAACACGCCGGTCTTCTTCGTCCGCGACCCGCTGAAGTTCCAGAACTTCATCCGCTCGCAGAAGCGGCGGGCCGACAACAACCTGCGCGATCACGATATGCAGTGGGATTTCTGGACACTGTCCCCGGAGTCGGCGCACCAGGTCACCTGGCTGATGGGCGATCGTGGCATCCCGAAGACCTGGCGGCATATGAACGGCTACTCCAGCCACACCTACATGTGGGTCAATGCCGAGGGGCAGAAGTTCTGGGTCAAATATCATTTCAAGACCGATCAGGGCATCGACTTCCTCACCCAGGAGGAGGCCGACCGGCTCGCCGGCGCCGACAGCGATTACCACATGCGAGATCTGTTTCAGGCGATCGACCGGGGCGATCACCCCAGCTGGACGCTCTACATGCAGATCATGCCGTTCCACGATGCCGAGAACTACCGGTTCAACGCGTTCGACCTCACCAAGGTGTGGCCGCACGGGGACTATCCGCTGATCGAGGTCGGCCGGATGACGCTGGACCGCAATGCCACCGATAATCACACCCAGATCGAGCAGGCGGCGTTCCAGCCCAACAACCTGGTGCCGGGTATCGGGCTGAGCCCGGACAAGATGCTGCTGGGCCGGGTCTTCTCCTACGCCGACGCCCACCGGGCCCGGCTGGGTGCGAACTATCAGCAGATACCGGTGAACGCGCCGCATGTGCCGGTCCACAGCTACAGCAAGGACGGCGCGATGCGCGTCCAGCCGGTGACCGATCCGGTCTACACACCCAATTCGAAGGGCGGCGCCCGCCCGGACACGGATCGCTACGGCGAACCGGCGGGCTGGCAGTCCGACGGCGCCATGGTCCGGTCCGCCTACACCCTGCACGCCGAGGACGACGATTTCGGCCAGGCCGGCACGATGGTGCGGGAGGTGCTCGACGACGCGGCCCGCGAACGCCTGGTGAACAATATCGTCGGTCATCTGCTCGACGGGGTGAGCGAACCGGTGCTGCACCGGGCGTTCGAGTACTGGCGCAACGTCGACAAGGATCTGGGTGACCGCGTCGAGCGGGGCGTGAAGTCCAAGGCCTGATACGTGCGTGTACGACAAGCCGCGGGTCTCTCCGGAGCCCCGCGGCTTTCGTACGTTATGAGGTCTCCCGGTCCGGCCCCGGTGTGGCCCGCATTCCGCCCCGTGAACCCGGCGGGATGGACACCGGAATATAGAGTCGGCGACCATGACCGTTCTCGTCGCCCCCGACAGTTTCAAGGGCACTTTCACCGCCGCCGAGGTCGCCGAGGCGGTCGCCGGGGGTATCGAGGAATCCGGGAGTACGGCGATCCGGCTGCCGGTCGCCGACGGTGGCGAGGGCACACTCGACGCGCTCGCCGGGCCGCTGGGCCTGCGGATCGTCACCGCCGAGGCGCGCAACCCGTGGGGGGGGCCGCGGCGCGCGGGGTTGGGGCGGTGCGGCGACGGGACGGCGGGCCTCGAGGTCGCCGCGGCCCCTGGGTTAAACCCCCCCGATAGGAAGAGCACACCTCAGAAAAACACTCAAAACAACGAACATCTCGTATTTCGTGTTATGCTTGTAAAAT
>NZ_JBSFRU010000250.1:0-9745 GCF_053589395.1 Nocardia sp. NPDC003345 | reverse complement strand
TACAAGCCCGCACGATCCGAGGGCTCGCGCCCGGTCCGTTCGACATCACCGTGCGCAAAGGACTCCGCGTGCCGATGGACGACGGCGTCGAACTCCACGCCGACCTGATCACCCCGCTCGGCGATCCCGACCCCCGGCTGCCGGTGATCGTGATCCGTGGACCCTACGGCCGCAGCGGCCCGGTCGCGGGGCAGGCCTGTGCGCTGGCCCGCGAGGGGTTCACGGTGCTGTTCCAGAGCTGCCGGGGCACCTGGGGTTCCGGCGGTGTGTTCACTCCCCAGATCGATGAGCAGCGCGACGGTGCGGCCACGCACCGCTGGGTCCGGGCGCAAGCCTGGTGCCGGGGGCCGGTGGCCACCTTCGGCACCAGCTATATGGGTTTCACGCAGTGGGCCGTCGCCGGAAAGCTGCAGCGCGACGACCCGGCGCACGCACCCGACGCGCTCTGCCTGATCACCACCATGCCCGATTTCGGCGCGATCACCTGGGACAACGGCGCTTTCGCACTGCGCAATGCCCTCGGCTGGACGCAGATGATGGACCGGATGGCCCACCGGAAGTTGCTGGCGCTGCTGCTGGGGCAGCTGAGACCCGATCCCGCGCTCGAACGCGGTTTCGGCACCCTCCCGCTGGCCGCCGGCGATACCGCCGCGACCGGGCACCCCGTGCACTGGTATCAGGATTGGGTCGCGCACGAGCGCTTGGACGACGAGTACTGGACCCAGCAGTCACATACCGCGTCGGTCCCCGACGTCACCGCGCCGGTATACATGATCAGCGGGTGGTACGACATCTTCCTGCCGTCGCAGTTGCGCAATTACGCTCAGCTCGCCGCGGCCGGGCGGCCACCCCGGCTCACCCTGGGCCCCTGGGGACATCTGTCCCGCGGGATGGGCGCTCCCGCGGTCGGTGAAACCGTCGAATTCCTGACGGAGCAGTTCACCGGCGTCCGGACCCGGCGGGCGGCACCGGTCCGGGCCTATCTCACCGGCGCCGGCGAATGGCACGACCTGCCGGCGTGGCCGCCGGCGGACACCGCCGCCGAACCACTGTTCTTGCACGGGGCGGGCGGCCTCGGCGCCGCGCGTCCGGACGGCGGTGTCACCTCCTACGTCTACGACCCCGACGACCCGACACCGGCGGTCGGCGGTCCTTCGCTGCTACCGAATTCCGGCCCGGTGGACAATTCCGCCCACGAACGCCGCACCGATGTCGCAGTGTTCCGGGGCGAACCGCTGACCGCCGCGGTCACGGTCGCCGGTGAACCGGTGGCCCGGATCCGGTTCCGGTCGTCACAACCGAGCGCCGACCTCTTCGTCCGGATCTGTGATGTCCACCCCGACGGCCGCTCGATGACCGTCTGCGACGGTATCCGCCGGATCGGCGGTATCGCGGCCGGAGCCACCGACCCGGCTCCCGACAGCGACGGATTCCGCGAGATCGAGGTCCGACTGTGGCCCACATACCACCGATTCGCCGCGGGTCACCGCATCGCCGTGCAAATCAGTTCCGGTGCCCACCCCCGATATGCCCGCAACCCCGGTTCGGGCGAACCTGCCGCCACCGCCGCGCGGACCTACCGCGCCACCCAGGAGATCTCCCATGCCGGGGCGGCGCCGTCGCGGATCGACCTACCGGTGCGGTCGTCGTGATCGCCCCCGCCGAACCGGGTCTCGAGCCCGCGTTCCACGTGGCAGCACGGTTGGGGCCGATCGAGGACCACGGTCCGACCCGGGCCGGGCATCGCCGTGTCATACCGATCGTCGGCGGGTCGGTGACCGGAGCGCTCGAGGCGGAAATTCTTGCGGGCGGGGCCGATTGGCAGGTGGTGCGCCCGGACGGCACCATCGAGATCGATACCCGGTACTCCGCGCGCGGCGCCACCGGCGGCTACCTCCACCTGCGCACCTCCGGTGTGCGCAGCGGATCGCCCGAAGTGCTGGCGGCGCTGGTACGAGGGGAACAGGTAGATCCGTCCGACTACTACTTCCGTCTTCTCGTACACGTCGAGACAGCGGATCCGGCCTACTCCGAACTGGAACGGTCGCTCTACGTCGCGTCCGCGGTCCGGGACGCCGACCTCGTCCGCTACACCGCCTATCGCGTCACCTGATCGAGCGGCCCCGCCGGTCGTGGCACTCAACCACACCACACGAACGGTCGAAGCCGAAGCCATCCCCAAACCGCCCGTGGGCGCAGTGGTTGTGTCCGGAGGGGGAATCAACCACTACGCCCACGCGCTCACCGAGCACCACATCCTGCATATCGAATAGCGAACGGATACACGTCCCTTCCTGACAGATCGGAAGCTCCAGGTCCGTGGCCCGGGCAGCGGCACCATGAGTCCGACTGCGCCGCCGAGGTAATGCCCCGGCTCGCCGGCCGAAGCCGACAGCGACACCCACCCCCGCGATGGTCCAAGCACGAAAATAGGCTCGAGCCCGGAGAAATCCCGTGGGGTTGTTGACGTGTCCGGAGCGGGGCGCAGGCCCGCATCGCCGGATCGGCCGGATGAGGTGCGTGACGCGGTGAGAATTCAGGTCAGCAACTGCTCGTCGAGCGAGCTACTCACCGAGGTGCACCCCCACCGGCACGGGCTGGATGCCGACGGCAAGCCACCTGTGTAGCACGTCCGCGGCCACGCCGGGGCACTCGCTGTCGAGGACAGCGATACCGCAGTCACCGCCACCGGCCCCCGACGGCTTCGCGGCCGCCCCGGCACTTTCCGCTTCCGCACACAGGACGTTCAAGCGGCTGGTACGGATGCCGAGGTCGCAGCGTGTGTCGAGTGCGTAGAGGAGTTCGCGAGCCGAGCGGATCCCGGACCGGACAGCGGGCACATCGTCGTCGCTCAGCGCCTCCACCAGATAGTCCACGGCTGTCCTGCTACCCGCAAAGAATTCGGACCAACCGTCGATCCGGTGCCGCCGGGTCCCGGTTCTCGCAGTGAGTGCCGGTGTCGACGCGGGACGACCGGTCCATCCGACCAGTATCTCGACCCGCTCGGGCGGTGCTATCTGCCGCACCGCGAAGCCCGGCCAGGGTATGCGCAGTGCCGCAGTGACCGAATCGTCCCGCGCGAGCGCACGTACGCGATCCCGATCCGGACTGTGGTAGACAATCCAGCCGCCCCACGTAGACGCGGCGATATCGCCACCGGAACCGTTCGGGCCGACCATGAGAGCGGCCAGCATCGCCAGACGATATCGGTCGGGGTAGTCCAGGTGCAGCCGGTAGAACGCCGCCAGCGCGTCGACTGTAGCTACCGTCACCGCGGCACTGGAACCCAAGCCCAGTTTCCGCCTACCTTCGGTCAACCCGTCCCCCTCAGCGGTCAGCATGAAGGAGCGCGGTCGCCCCGCCGATTCCGTCACTAACCGTTCCACCACCGCCACCGCCGCAAGGACGTACCCGAAATGCTCTGGGTCCTCGCCGGGTACCGGCACGAGGCGTCCGGAACAGCGCGTACACCGCAGCGTGCTCCCCCCGCCGAGATCCGAGGAGAGCACCGTCGTATCGGTCGAGCTCTCACTGACGGTTACGGTGGCGTAGCGGTTCACGGCGACCAGGACAGCCGGCTGCGCCGGTCGTAGCACGGCGTATTCACCGGCGATGAACAGTTTGCCGGGCGCACGACGGGTGATCATCGCCGCTCAGGAACGGTCGTGGTTCACGCGGACGGCCAAATCGTTCAGTGTCCGCAGGCTTTCGGCATCGGCATCGGAGATCTCGATATGGAACGCGTGTTCGACGCGGGCCAGCAGCGCGCTCATATCCATCGAGTCGACGCCCTGGTCCTCCAGGGGAATATCGGCCCGCAGCGCGTCGATATCCACTTCGAAACCCGTCATCAGTTCGGCGATATCGCGGGTGGTAGTCATCTAGTTCTCCTTTTCGGTGGAGCGGATAAGACAGGTCCCCCAGGAAAAGCCCACACCGAAGCCGCTCAGGACGATGTCGGTGGGCGGCTGCCGCCGTAGACGTGCGGCCAGCATCAGGGGGATCGACGACGAAACCGTATTGCCGTACTCGGCGATTTCGAAAGGCAGCCGACTCTCGTCGACTTCGAGATCGTCACGCAACGTGTCGATGATGCGCTTGGAACCCGGGTGCACGAGGAACAGATCGATATCGCCGATCGTGAGGTCGTTGCGCGCGAGTACCCGCCGGATGCTGCCGGGGGCTTCCCGCGCCGCGTTGAGAAACACGCCCCGACCCTGCATCGTGAGGCGATCCGTATCGAACCGGAGGACCGACGCCGTACCGGGCGCGGTACCGAAATCGGCATCGACCACCCGGTATCCCCCGGCACCAGCCGTGCAGTACGAGGCGGTGGCCCCGTCGCCGAAGAGCAGAGCGGTATCCCGGTCGTGTGGGTCGACGATATCGCTGTAGGGGTCGCAGGTGAACAGGAGCGCGTTGTCGAATCCGAAGCGGTCGGCAAGGGTGGTCACCACCGCCAGTGCATGGGTGTATCCGGCGCAGCCCTGGGACAGGTCGAAGGTCATGCACTGTTTCGACAATCCGAGCTTCTCGTGCAGGATCGCGGCGGTGTGCGGTATGCGCGTATCCGGGTTCTGTGTGACGACACAGCAGAGTCGGATCGCGGCTGGATCGATTCGGGTATGGTCGCGCAGGTCGGCGAATGCCTCGACACAGAGGTCGCTGGCCGGCTGACCGGGTTCCTTCAGGGCGCGGGTGGTGATGCCGATCTTGTCGCTCAGGAACTCCTCGGTCACCTCCAGTGCGGCCGCGGCCGCCGAATTCCGCAGCCGCCGGGCGGGGAGGTGAGTGCCGACGGCGGTCAGTGCGATCGCCTCGGACTCGGCTGTTCTACTACGCACGGGAATCCTCCTTTCCAGGTGCCGGGACTGTCACCGGGCTTCGTAGACCCGCGCATGACCGTCGATCGCGGCCAATCGGAACGGTGCCTCGGTATCCATCGGCAGTGTGTGGTTGCCCGGTCCGTCTAACGCCGAGTAAGCGCTGTACAACTCGCGGTAACGGTCGTAACCGATCGGCTCACGACCGCTGACGAGCTCGCTGCCGACGTCGGTTCGCAGATGCTTCCGGTATTCCGCGACCGGTGTCACGGAGAAGAATTCGGCGACACAGCCCGATCCGTAACTGAGCATGGCGATCGGCGTATCGGTGAGGTCGCCGCCGTGCTCGACCAGTGAGGCCAGGGCCAGGTAGAGCGAGGCCGTATAGCTGTTGCCGAGCACCCGGTTGTAGTGGGTGGTGGGTGCCAGGGCCGCGGCAAGACTCTGGCGGGTGGCAGCACCGCCCTGGGTTCTCAGCAGATGCCGGTGCGCCTTGTAGGCCATCTCGGTGAACGGCTGGTGGTAGCAGAATGCAGCGAATTCGTCGATTTCGCGGCCGCCGCTGTCGCGGTAGTCGGCGAACGCGTGCTCGGCCGCGGTGAGATAACTGCTGATCGAGAGCTTGCCGTCCACGATCGGTGTCGCGCGGTGGTTCGGCCGCCAGAAATCGTGCACATCGGCCGAGTACAGACCGGAAACAGGGTCCACCGTGGCGAGGGCGGGGTCCGCAGCGACCAATAACGCGACGGCACCGGCGCCCTGGGTGGCCTCGGCGGCAGTGTCGAGATCGTAGCGGGCGATATCTGCCGCGATGACCAGGATCTGCTGTGCCGGGTCGCGGGCGACGAGTCCGACGGCGAACTGGAGCGCGGCGGTGGCGGCATAACAGGCCTGTTTGAGTTCGATCACGCGAATACGGCGGGGTAGGCCCAGTAGTGAATGCAGATACAGACCGGCTGATTTCGACTGATCGACCCCGGACTCGGTCGCGACCAGTACGGTGCTCAGTTCCGCGCGGCCGTGCCGCGCGAGAATCGGTGCCGCGGCGGTGGCCGCGAGGGTGACGATATCTTCGTCGAGAGCGGGAATGCTCATCGCGTCCTGGCCGATGCCCTTCCGGTACTTGGCCGCGTCCACGCCCTGGTGGTGGGCCAGGGTGGCATGCTCGAGGACGTAATGCGTGGTGGCCGCCGACAGGTCGTGGATTCCGATCGGGGTGGTCATGACTTCTCCCCTCGCTGAGCTCGTTCGCCGCGGCGTTCGAGCCTGGTGTGCGCTCGCATGAGTTCGCCGGGATTGGTCTGAGCGGCCAGTAACGACAATTCGCCGCACAGCACGACAGCCGCCGCGATGGCCGCCAACCGGCGTGCGTTCTCCCCCGCAGCCCGCGTTTCGCGGCAGCCGAGACGGAGCAGAGCATCGTCGACGAACGGGTGGTGTTTACCGTTTCCCACGGTCCCGACCACGAGATTGGGCACGGTGCAGGAGAAATGGAGGTCACCGTCGCGGTCTTCCGCGTAGGTGATCCCCTGCGAGCCTTCGACGATATTCGCCGCGTCCTGCCCGGTGGCCAGGTAGAAGGCGAGCAGCATATTCGCGTAGTGGGCATTGGCGGTGCGGACACCGCCGGCCAGAACGGTGCCGAGCAGATTCTTCCGGACGTTCAGAGTGGTTATGCGCTCGGCGGTGGTGTGCAGTCGTCGCTCGACCTCGCGCCCCGGCACAGTGATCTCGGCGACCACGTTCTTACCGCGCCCCAGGATGCCGTTCACGGCGCCGGCCTTCTTGTCGGTGCAGAAATTCCCGGATACCGAGCCGTATCGGAGCTCGGGGTATTCCGCGAGGATCCAGGTGAGGAGCCGATCACCGGCATGGGTCGTCATATTGTGGCCCGCGGCGTCCCCGGTGGTGAATTCGAATCGGAGGAACAGCAGTTTCCCGGCGACCTGGTGGTGCATATCGATCAGATCCGCGTAGCGGCTGGTCGTCGCGACCACCTTGCGCAGTTCCTCGAAGCGACGCCGCAACTGCTCGGTCACCTGATGTGCGTCGCCGGCGTTACCGGCTTCGAGCAGGACCGATCGGCTCATACGATCATCGACGACGGTGGCGCGAATACCCTGTTCGGTCAACCGCGATAGGCGTGCGCCGCGACGGACCGACGGCCACAGCGGTGTTTCGAACGTGGCCAAGGGTACGTCGAGTTCGTCCGTGGCGGCATTGCCGGTGATCCGGATGGGCCCCACCCAGGCAAGTGGAATGCTCGCGTGTTCGCCGATCGCCATATCTGAACTCACCGCCTTCCGGTCGGAGTGTGGAGGGCAGTGGCCGCATGCTCGGCAGGAATCCCGCAGAGTGCCGGACTGTCGCATTCCGTGGACGGAGACGGGCCGCGGCGGGCGTATGCCGTTGTACCGATTCCCACCGCGCGGCAGAAATCCGCGACGCCACCCGTGAGCACCAGATCCGCGTGGGTCAGCGCCCGCGGCGAACGCGCCCCGAGCACGGTCATGATCGAGGTGAGCTGGTCCAGCCAGCCACGGATGGCCGCGATCAACGCGTCCAGCCCGCGGTCGAGCAGGAGTGTCAGGAAGGTGCCGGCAACACCGGTCGCGCGGGCCCCCAGTGCCAGGGCACGGGCGGTATCCAGTGCGGACCGGACACCGCCCGAGGCGATGACATCGATCCCGCGCAGCTGGGTGGCGTCGAGGAGACAGCACGGCGTCGACTGGCCCCAGCCCGCGAGAAAGTCGAAGTCCTCGCCGGCACGGCGGCTGTTCTCGATTCGCGCGAAGTCGGTTCCGCCACTGCCACCGACATCGGCTACCGCAACTCCCAGATCGCGCAGTAACGCGATGGTTTCCGCACTGAGACCGAAGCCCACCTCCTTCACGATCACCGGCACCTCGATACTTCCGGCCACCGCCTCGATCTGTCGTGGCCAGCCCGAGAAATCCCGGTCTCCCTCAGGCATCACGATCTCCTGCACGGAGTTGAGATGTATCTGCACGGCGTCGGCTTCGAGCAGGTCCACGGCACGACGTACTCGGTCGACGGGGGTCGCGGCGTTGACGTTCGCCATAACGATCCCGCGCGGATTTTCCTGCCGTAGCGGAAGGTACGTATCGGCGACCGACTCGTCGCGGAGATAGGCACTCATCGACCCGGACCCGATGGGCAGCCCGGTTTCGGCAGCCGCGACAGCCAGTTGGCGGTTGATCGATCCGGTCCGTGCGCTCCCGCCGGTCATCCCGTTGATATACAGCGGTGCGGGCCAGCTCATTCCCGCGATTTCACAGGTCAGGTCGACCTCGGCACGGTCGATGCCGGCAAGAGCGTGATGGCGGAAGTTCACGGAGTCGAAGTCATTGCTGCCGATACCCCGGCGGTGCTGTTCGGTCGCGAACCGAACGTGCTCGTTCTTGCGATCACCGATCGCTGGTGGTTCGTCCATGATGTCCTCTCGGTAGCAGCTCTGTTGCGGGCTCGTCATCGGTTCAGCTCGGAAACGTTGACCCCCGGCCCCTGATGCGCGACGCGTACTTCCGCCACGCCGTCCACTTCGCTCAGCTCCGCCACCACGTGTTCGGCGTCGCGCCGCGCGCAGAGCACCGCGACATTCGGGCCGGCGTCGATCGTGGCGTAGGCGGGAACGCCCGCCGCCCGTATCCGGTCGACGCGATCCAGAACGCTCAGCGAGCGGGGCGCGAGGTAACGGATGGACGGTCGGGCAGAGAGCATGGTGGCGTGCATACCGAGGGCGTTCTGTTCGGCGATCGCACCCATCTCGGTCAGGTCCCCCGCGTCGAGCGCGGCCTGTATCTGTTCCAGCGCGGTGTTGTTGGACCGGGCCCAGGACCGATACAGCGGCGAGGTTGCAATCGACTGGCGCATCGCGGTCCGGCTGGGCAGAGTTTTCGGTCCCGCGTCGACGACGGCAATGACCATGGCCGGGTCTATATCGGCGTGCACCGGTTCGGCATAACAACTCTCGTCGCCGGCCGCCCCGAACCCGGCCCCGGCGTGCCACAGGACGAAACCGCCGAAGATCGAGCGGCATGCCGACCCCGAGCCGCGTCGTGCCAACCGGGACAGCGTCCGCCGGTCCAGCCGTAACCCGTAGGCGGCCGACGCCGCGGCCGCGAGAGCGGCGAACCCGCTGGCCGAGGACGCCAGGCCCGCACCTGTGGGGACGGTGTTCTCGGTGATCACCCGGGCCCGCTCGGAGCGTCCCGCAAGATCCCGGACGAGATCGAGGAACCGTTCGACCCGTATCCGGGTGCGCGCCTCGGTGCGGCGACCGTTGAGCCGCACGGAATCCGTTGCGGCCCGTTCCCGGAGCACCACCCGCGTGGTGGTGGGGAAAATGTCGAGCGTCATCGAGAGGCTGCCGGTTACGGGCAGGATCAGCTCTTCGTCGCGTTTACCCCAGTACTTGACCAGTGCCATGTTCGGGTAAGCCACCGCGAGCGCACCGGTATCGGGGCCGCGCCGGTCTTCTGTGGGCGCTGGGGCCGGTTCTTCTCTGCTCATCGCGGACTTTTCTCGGTAGCGTGGCCCGGGCCTCGATTACTCCGGTTCCATGGAACGCCCCCGTGGGCAGTGGGCACGAGTTCGCCGGGCGGGCCCACTCGATCGTTGGCGGTCTCGATGAAGCGCATTGCTCGGATTCCTCTGCATTCGAATGAACTCAGGTGCGGAATGGCGACTACCGCACCACTACTCGCACATCCGCGATCGGTCCTCTCCAGGCTCACTCGCCGGCCAACGGCGCGGAAGACCACCCGACGCATGATCGGAATGCACACCGGGAATGCCGCACTGCTCTCATGCTGGGCAGGATCTGGGATGCGTAGGTGCGCACAGCACAGCACAAATGCGCTCGGCGCATGGAAAGCATGCGCGCGGCACCGTTGTGCGCG
>NZ_JBSFRU010000249.1:0-9757 GCF_053589395.1 Nocardia sp. NPDC003345 | reverse complement strand
GACAGGCATATCTGCTGGTCAGTGGCCTAGCCTAACCCTCGTAATGAAAAGGTCAGGAGTTCGATTCTCCTAGGCGGCTCGCAGGTCAGAGGCCCTTTCCGGGAGATCCGGGAGGGGCCTCTCGTCATGAGCACGGCGTTGTTCACCACGATTCGGCCCGACGTGATGGCCACCAGCGCGACGCGAAGAGCACCGATCAGGTTTCCGCGGCGTGATCGTCGGTATGTGCGGGACCAACTAGGGAAAGGCCTGCGCGATGCGGAAATTGATCTTCGGTATGAACGTGACCCTGGACGGCTATATCGCCGCGCCCGGCGACGATATCGGTTGGGGCGCGCCGAGCGACGAACTGTTCCAGTTCTGGCTCGACTATGAGCGGGCGAACGATCTGGTGCTGTACGGGCGCAAGCTGTGGGAGTCGATGAGCTCGTACTGGCCGACCGGCGACCGGCAGCCCGGCGCGACCCCGGCGCAGTGCGAGTTCGCGCGGAATTGGCGGGATACGCCGAAGGTGGTGTTCTCCTCGACGATCGACGAGGTCGACTGGAACACCCGCCTGGTCGCCGGCGACGCGGTCGCCGAGATCACCCGGCTCGCGGACGAGCACGGTGGCCGGATCGGTATCGGCGGCGCGACGCTCGCCGGGGCCGCCATGGGAGCCGGGTTGATCGACGAGTACGTCCTGGCGACCCACCCGGTTCTGGTGGGCGGCGGCACGCCGTTCTTCACGGCGCCGGCCGGTCGGGCGAACCTGAACCTGGTGGAGACGCGGACATTTCCCGGCGGTGTGGTGCTGACCCGGTACGAGACGAGACGATGAGCGTGGACCGGGTGCCGGACCGGTCACAGTGTCGGGGGCAGGCCCAGCCAGGGTTTGCCGGTGGCGTCGAATCCGGTGAGCTCGGCGATCTTCCCGTCGGCGATATGCAGGACCGCGATATTGAACAGGCGGTATCGCGGGCCTTCGGGAGCGCGGAGGTACAGCGCGGCGGCCGGCATGCGATTGACTGTCGTGGCGATACAGCGCCAGTCGTCGTAGCCGGGCCCGAAGAGCCCGCCGGCGACCCAGCTGTCCACCGACTCTTCGGCCCCGACGATCGAGGTGCCCGAATCGGGCAGCATCACGAAGCGCAGATCGGCGCGCAACAGGGACAGCAACCCGGTCAGGTCGTTGCGTTCGTGGGCGTCGATGTAGGACTTCACCACGCCGCGCTCGACCTCCGACAGTTCGTGCGTGGCGGGGCTGCGCCAGTCGAGGCGGCGGTCGGGCAGTTGCCGGCGTACCGTCACGCGCGCCCGCTGTAGCGCGCTGGTCACCGATGCGACGGTCAGCTCGAGGGTGCCGGCGGTTTTCGGTGCCGGCCAGCCGAGGACGTCACGCAGGATGAACACCGCCCGCTGCCGCGGCGGCAGGTGCTGGACGGCGACGATGAATGCCAGCTCGACGGTCTCCCGCGCCACCGCCGATTCCTGCGGGTCCTCGGGGAGCATCCGGTCGGGGTAGGGCTGCAGGCGCGGCAGTTCGAAGCCGGGGTATGACAGCCCGGACGGTACCGGTGTCCGCTCGTTGCGCTTCTCCAGGAAGTCGAGGCAGGCGTTCGTGGCGATCCGGTACAGCCAGGTCCGCAGCGCGGCGTGGCCCTCGAACGATTCCCGCTTCCGCCACGCCCGCAGGAACGTCTCCTGTGTCAGGTCTTGGGCGTCGTCGTAGTTCGCGAGCATCCGGTAGCAGTGCACCTGCAGCTCACGCCGGTGCCGCTCCGTGACGAGTGCGAACCGCGCCGTATCGCCCGAGCGGGCCGCCGCGATGAACGCGGCCTCCTCGGCGCCCGGCGGCCTGGCGTCGGTCATGGTCGGCAATCCTTTCAACCGGTGCGGGGACTACCAGAACCGACGTCGTGGCGGAGGATGTCTAATCGGTGCGGGTCGGCGAGGACGGCCGGTCGCCGGATGTTCGCGGCCGGCCGTAGAACCCTCAGGCTCTGGCCGGTGTGAGGTGGGTGAGTTCGCAGAGCCAGCGACCCGCGCTGCGGACGAATACGTCCGAGGTCCACTCGTCGTTGACGAACCGCTCGCCGCGGTAGGTGCCGGAATTGACGACACGGGCGACGACGATCGCGACGTCGCCGAATATCGCTACCGAATGCACTTCGCTGCGCATGGTGTCGTGGGAGACGACTCCGGCGGCCACCGATTCCAGGAATCCGCGGCCCGCGAACGGACCGTCCTGGGAGAGGAAGGTCCATCCGGGGGCGGCGAAGGCGGCGATACGTGCCGGGTCGTCGGCGACGAGTGCCTCATCCCAATCGCTGAACAGTTGGCGGAAGGTCTCGAGGTCGGGGGTGACGGTGTCGGTCATGGATTCAACGATCCGCGCGCCGGGGTGAGCTGTCTTGGACGAATGGAGCCATTTCCGGATGACACTCGCGCCGAGACCGTGATCACCGCGGCGACCCCGATGGCCGCCGCGGTGATCAGGGCGGTGGCCGGCCACCCGAACCACTCGACGGCCGCCGCGCCGAACGCGGTCCCGAGACTGCCGCCGACGAAGTAGACCAGCATGTACGCACTGTTGAAACGAGCCGGTGCCGAGGGGTCGATCGCCAGGACAGTGCTCTGGTTGGCCACCTGGGCGGCGAACAGGCCGGCGTCGAAGATCGCCAGGCAGACCAGCGTCACGAAGGTGTTCGCGAGTCCGAAACCCGCCACGACCGCAGCCGGACCGGCCAGAGCGAGGCCGGCGAGGATCACCCGGCGGGCGCCGTCGCGGTCGGTCCGCGCGCCGGCGATCCGGGTGGCCGCGATGCCCGAGAGACCTGCCAGGGCGTACAGGCCGATTCGTTCGGCCGAATAGGAGTACGGGGGTTCGGAGAGCGCCACGGCCAGCCCTGCCCACACCGCGCAGAACGCGAAGAACCACAGGGCGCCGCGGATCGCGGCGATACGCAGCGCCGGATGGTGGAGGAAGAGGCCGGGGAGGGAACGCAGTGTGGAGAGATAGCCGCGTTCGGCGTTACCGGCAGCGGCGGGAAGCAGCACCGGGCAGCAGGCGGCGACGAGGCCGCAGGCCACGGCGAATACGAGCAGCATGGCGCGCCAGCCGATCTCGTCGGCGAGCCATCCACCCACGATCCGCCCCGCGAGGATGCCGACCGAGATGCCCGCTGTCACCACCCCCAGGATCGTTGCCCGCCGCTGCGGCGCAGCCAGCCGGCCCGCGACCGAACTCATACCGGCCCCGACCGCCGAACACGCTCCGACCAGGCCGATCAGCGGACCCAGCAGGGTGACCGTGCCGACGGCGGCGCAGGCCACGAGCGCAGCCGCGAGAACGCCGAACTGGGCCGCGAGTACGCGGCCGGGGGCGAAGCGGTCGACCAGCGGCACCAGCAGGACGAGGCCGATCATGTAACCGACGGGCCCGCACGCGAGCGCGATTCCGACCGCGGTGATCTGCGTACCCAGGGTGTCGGCCACATCCGCGATTGCGGGTTGCATCGGATAGATGGCCGACGTGCCGAGGGCGGCCGCGATCGACATGAACAGGATGGCGGGACCGCGGAGCGCGGCGGGAGCGGCGGGGTTCGCGTCTATTCGCACCCGACCGACCGTATGGACGCGCGAGCCGTGTTACCGGCGGGAATACGACATGACCGTCCTGTCGCGCGAGCCGTCCCGGCTCGCGCTCCGACTCGAGAATTTAACTCCGACGGCAGTTCGGGGGCTGTTTTTCTGCGCGACCATCGGTTTCATGACAGCGGCCGCCATTGCTTCGCAGTATCCACCGTCGATCTTCGACGGCTATCAGGCCGGCCGCCATCGCCAGGCCTACGACGAGATGTTCGATCCGGCGGGGCGGATCCGTGCGCCCTACCGGGGAATTCACACCGCGCTCGAGCGGATGGACGCGGTCGAACTGGCGGCGCGGTCGGACGCGCTCGGGCGGGCGTTCGTCGACCAGGGGATCACCTTCTCGCTGTCCGGCCAGGAGCGACCGTTTCCGCTCGATCCGGTACCGCGGGTGATCGCGGCGGCGGAATGGTCGCGGTTGGAGAAGGGTTTCGCGCAGCGGGTACGGGCCCTGGAGATGTTCCTCGCCGACGTCTACGGGCCGCAGACCATCCTGCGGGAAGGTGTGGTGCCGCGTCGGCTGGTGACGACCTGCTCGAATTTCCAGCGCGCCGCAGCCGGTTTCGCGCCGCCGAACGGGGTGCGGATCCACGTTTCCGGGATCGATCTGGTCCGGGACGAACGGGGTGTGTTCCGGGTGCTGGAGGACAATCTGCGTTCGCCGTCGGGGGTGTCGTATGTGATGGAGAACCGGCGCACCATGGCGCGGGTGTTCCCGGATCTGTTCGCCGCGAACCGGGTGCGGCCGGTGGGCGACTATCCGGGGCATCTGTTCCGCGCGCTGCGGGCCTCGGCCGCCACGAACACCGCCGATCCGACCGTGGTGGTGCTCACCCCCGGGGTGTTCAATTCCGCCTATTTCGAGCATTCGCTGCTGGCCCGGCAGATGGGTGTGGAGTTGGTGGAGGGCCGGGATCTGTTCTGCCGCGACAATTTCGTCTACATGCGCACCACCCACGGTGAACGGCAGGTCGACGTGGTGTATCGGCGTATCGACGACGACTACCTGGACCCCATGCATTTCAACCCCGATTCGGTGCTGGGCGTCGCGGGGATCCTGAACGCGGCGCGCGCGGGCAACGTGGTGATCTCCAGCGCGGTCGGCAACGGAGTCGCCGACGACAAACTCGTGTACACCTACGTCCCCACCATGATCGAGTACTACCTCGGTGAGACGCCGCTCATCCCCAATGTCGACACCTACCGCTGCTGGCTCGACGACGAACGCACCGAGGTACTGGACCGGATCGACGAATTGGTGATCAAACCGGTGGAGGGGTCCGGCGGTTACGGCATCGTCTTCGGCCCCGACGCCTCGGCCGCCGAACGCGAGGAGATCCGGCGTCGGGTCGCGGCGGAACCGCGAGGGTGGATCGCCCAGCCGCTGGTGCAGTTGTCGACCGTGCCGACCATGATCGGTGACGGCCTGGCACCGCGGCATGTGGATCTGCGGCCGTTCGCGGTGAACGACGGGGAGCGGGTCTGGGTGCTACCCGGCGGGCTCACCAGGGTCGCGATGCCGGAGGGCTCGCTGGTGGTCAATTCCAGCCAGGGCGGCGGCAGCAAGGACACCTGGGTGCTGGCGCCGCGCGCGGCCGGCGAGCGCGACGCCGCGGACCGCGATCCGGCCGCCGAACTGGTCGCCGAACCCGCCGCCACCGGGCGCACCGACCGCGACCGCACCTTCTCCGACACCCAGGCCCAGCAACAGCAACAGCAACAGTAGGAGGCGCGATGCTGGCGCGGAACGCGGAATCCCTGTTCTGGATCGGCCGCTATGTCGAGCGGGCCGACGATACGGCGCGAATTCTCGATGTCACGGTCCATCAGCTGCTCGAGGATGCCACCGTCGACCCCGACCGGGCCGCACGGGTGCTGCTCCGGGTGCTGGGTATCGAACAGCCCCCGGGCCGGTTGGATGTGTGGTCGCTGACCGAACTGGTGGCCTTCGACCGGAAACAACCCGGTTCGATCGTCTCGTCGATCTCCGCGGCCCGCGAGAACGCGCGCGGCGCGCGGGAGGTCACCTCCACCGAACTGTGGGAGTGCCTGAACACCGCCTATCACGGTCTGGGCGGCGCCATTCGCGCTGCCCGGGAGCTCGGGCCGTACGAATTCTTCCGGTATATCGAGGACCGGGCCGCGATGTTCGCCGGACAGGCCGACTCCACCCTGAGCCGCGACGACGGCTACCGCTTCCTGCTGCTGGGCCGATCGCTGGAACGAGTGGATATGACGGTGCGGTTGCTGCTCTCCCGCGGCGGTGAGCCCGGCGATTCACCCGCCTGGGTGAGCGTGCTGCGTTCGGCGGGCGCGCACGACTCCTACCTGCGCACCCATCGCGGGGCGCTGGACGCCCGGCTGGTGGCCGAGTTCATCCTGCTGGATCGGCTCTTCCCGCGCTCGGTGTTCCGTTCGGTGCGGCTGGCCGAGAACTATCTGCGGGAACTCGATCAATTACCGGACGGATCGCGCGGTGCCCGCAACGAGGCGCAGCGGCTGCTCGGGCAGGCGCGCAGCGAACTCGAATTCCTGCCGCCCGGAGTTCTACTGGAAGACCTCCGCCACCGCCTCGGCGCGCTGCAACAGACCTGTCACGAGGTCACCGAGGCCGTCGCCATGCAGTACTTCCACGCCGCCCCGTGGGTGACGTGGACCGATGCCCGCCGCCGTGGTGAACCGGCCACGGTGGCGGAGGGGAGCTATGAGAGAGGGTGATCCGATGAGCTGGCGGATGCGTGTGGTGCATACGACGGGATTCGCCTACGACTCGGCGGTGACCGGGTCGTTCAACGAGGCCCGGCTCACACCGAGATCGGACGGCCGGCAGAACGTCGTCCTGAACCGGGTGGAGACCGTACCGGCCACGCGCCCCTACCGCTACACCGACTACTGGGGCAGCGCGGTCATGGCGTTCGATGTGCACGCGCCGCACGAGGCGCTGGAGGTCTCGGCCTACTCGGTGGTGGAAACCGAACCGGCCCGGGCGAGCGGCGAGGACGTAATCGGCTGGGCGGAACTGCGTTCGGAGCCGACGATCGACACCTACGCCGAACTGCTGGCGTCGACGAACTACGTCCCGGACGACTCGGAACTGCGCGCGATCGCCGTGGAACTCGCCGAAGGGGTCGACCCGGAACAGGCCGTCCTGCGGGCATCGGAATGGGTGCATTCGACCATGACCTACGTTCCGGGCACGACCTCGGTCCACACCTCGGCGGTTCAGGCGTGGACCGACCGCCAGGGCGTATGCCAGGACTACGCGCATCTGACGCTGCTGTTGTTGCGCGCCATGGGAATACCGTGCCGGTACGTCTCCGGTTATCTGCATCCGGATCCGGACGCGGGGATCGGCGCCACGGTCGCGGGTGAGAGTCACGCCTGGATCGAGGCGTGGACCGGCGGCTGGTGGGGGCACGACCCCACCAACGCCACCGCGATCGGTGAACAACACGTCTCGGTGGCCGTGGGCCGCGACTACGCCGATGTACCACCGCTGAAGGGCATATTCTCCGGTGGCCGCTCCACCGACCACGAGGTGGTCGTCGAGGTCACCCGTCTCGCGTGAACCGGGCGCCGCCGCGACGGTCGCGCGCGTGCTCAGCCGAGGGTTCGGAGGAACTCGAGCAGCGCGGTGTTCACCTCGCCCGGGCGCTCCTGTTGCACCCAGTGGCCGGCGCCGTCGATCATGACTTCCCGATAGGGGCCGGTGACGATATCGGCGATCCGGCGCCGGGGGGTGGTGCCCAGGGCGAAATCCGCGGTTCCGGCGAGGAAGAGGGCCGGTACGTCGATGGTGGGGGCGGGCGCGTCGGCGAGGATCTCCCAGTTGCGGTCGATATTTCGGTACCAGTTCAGTCCACCGGTGAACCCGGTGCGCGTGAATTCGGTGATGTAGTGATCGATCTCGGCGGTGGTGATCCAGTCCGGATCGGCTTCTGGTTCGGGTAGCCGTTCGATGAACCCTTCGGCGCCGGGTGCCGTCAACCGGTCCATGGCCGCCTTTTCACGGGACCCGGCGCCGGTGCGTAGCCCGCTGAGCAGGCGACGGATAGTTGTGGCGGGGTCGGTGGCGAGCTCGGTGTCGGCCGGCCCGATCTGCTGGAAGTAGAGCATGTAGAAGAACTTCTCGCCGTAGCGCTTCTGCAGGATCCGCATGGGCGGGGCCGGTGCGCGCGGGGTGGGCGGCACGCTCATCACAGCTATGGCGGAGGTCCGGTCCGGATGTAGTTGCGCGAATCCGGAGGTGACTGTCGCGCCCCAGTCGTGGCCGACGATCACGGCCTTTTCGGCCGCGACGTCGTCGAGCAGACCGGCGAGGTCCGCGGTGAGGTGGGCGATATCGTAGGCCCCGACCGGTTCGGGTCGGCTCGATCCGCCGTATCCGCGCTGGTCGGGGGCCAATACGTGAAATCCGGCGGCGGCGAGTACGGGAATCTGGTGCCGCCATGAGAAGGCGAGCTCCGGGAAACCGTGGGCCAGCACGATCACCGGAGCACCGGGGTCGCCGGCCTCGGTGAGGCTCAGGGTGACACCGTTGGTCGAGACCAGGCGTTGATGACTGCGATACACCCACTCAACCAACCACAGCCGGGTGCCCGCCGGTGGGCGGTCACCGGGTCATGCCCGTTGTGTGGGGGCCGATACCGGAGTCGGAGTCACGCAGCCGGCGCTTCCGGTCGAGACCGGGGCGTCGATTTGCGTCTGTTTTCGGTGCACACCCGCGCAGCCTCGAGTGGCGCGTTATTGCCGGTGTGGACGGTCCGTTCGCGCGCGCAGTGCGCCGCGGGCCAAGGCGGCGATCTCGCGATTCAGATCGACGAGTTCGGTTTCCACATCACCGGCCGCCCGGCGGGCGGAGCGGTTGGCTCGATGAAGACTTTTCGTCGTGGCCGCCTTGACCTCGCGGGCGAACTCCGAGACCCATTCGGCTTCCCGGTTGACCGCTCGAGAACAGGCCTGTGTCAGGTCGGCCCAGGGCTCGGGTCGTTCGGTCCGTCGTCGACTCATGTCCACACTCCAGTCGATCGTGGCTCGGTGAACAAGTGTGCACCGACTACTGAAGGCTATCGGTGCGGGGAGTGCCTGGCAATGGGCGAAACCATGCCGTCGCGGCACGGTCAAGCCACCGGGCCCGGCTCGGTGGTCAATCCCACCAGAGCCGCCACAGCGGGTTGAGCAGGGCCGCGGCCAGCTCGTCCAGTGAATCGCGATCCTGGGTGGCGGCGTCGGGGCAGTAGAGGAACGCTTCCATCGCCATGGCCAGAGTGGCGTCCTCGTCGAGTATCTCCTTCTCGACCTTCAACCACATGGTGGCGCCGTCGAGCGCGACCAGTTCACACCCGCGGTTGGCCGACCAGCGTCGCAGGACGGCGGTGTGGACGGGACCGCCGATGTCGTAGTTCACCGCGCCCGTCCAGCCGAGCTCCTGCGGGATGAGCCAGTGCGCGGCGGCGGGGACGAGGGCGAGCCGGTCGAATTCCTCGCAGTCGGGGCGGATGGCCCAGGTATCGCTCCAGTCGAAGGCGGAGAAATCGTAATCGTCGAGCTCGAGATCCGACCACGACGGGCCGCCGCGGGGGATCGCTTCGGGATCGGCCGCATACTCGGCGTATTCCTTGGTCAGCCAGTCTCCGCCGTCGATGTCGGTGCTACCGAGGCCGTGCGGTCCCGATCCTGCCTCGGGACGGATATCGTCGGTGCACAGCAGCGGCCAGAGGCCAGTACGTGGACTGATCGCCCGGATACTCTCCCAGAGCAGGGGGCCGGCGTACCCCGGCTCCACCGGAATGGACCAGACCGGGGCTCCGGAGGCCGTGGTGCCGATGGGCGCGGGGGTGGGGATCTCGACGCCGAGTGCGGCGAGTGTCGCCACCGGATCGGTGCCGGTGTACGGGTCGGTCAGCGGGCCGGGCGGAAGATCCGGCAGAAATGGGGGAACGCCGAACTGCTCTTTCATGGTGGGTCATTCAACAGCAATCCGGTGACACGCGGATGTTGTTCGCAGAGGCGGGGAACGGCTGCCGACCGTGAACGGCATTCCGTTCGAGGCACTCGGGGCTGCCGCGGTGCTACCCGGCCAGATCCGGGTGGGCCCGGCCCGTGACCACCGGCATATCGACGAAAG
>NZ_JBSFRU010000248.1:0-9789 GCF_053589395.1 Nocardia sp. NPDC003345 | reverse complement strand
CGGTAGCTTGACGCCGGTGCTCGGCACACGGCACATCCCGGAACCTCGGCAAGGAAATTCGTTGAAGTCCACAGCATATGAAGTAAAGCCGGGCACCGAGCCCGGCCCGCTGCGTAAATTCGCCGCCGCCGCGGCTCCGCTCCTCATCGTCGCCGGACTCGCCGGCTGCTCGGTAGAAACCGGAACCCCCGGCACCGGACCCGCCGCGGGCGCCGCGCAATCCGCCGGGGCCACCGCCGTGGAGGCGCGCGCGGCCCTCGACAAACTGCCCGTGACGAAAGAAGCCACGATGGCGGGCTACAGCCGGGAGAAGTTCCCGCACTGGGACGACAATGCCGCCGAGCACGGCTTCGGGCCCGAATTCGCGCAATACAGCAAATGCACCACCCGGGAGGTCATGCTCCTGCGCGACGCCACCGGCGACGTGAGCCTGGACCCGAAAACCTGCGATCTGAAAATCGGCAAGGGCGGCGGCTGGCAGGACGCCTACGGCGTGATGGACAGCAAGACCGGGAAACTGAAGCCCTACAAGTTCATCGCCGAATCCAAAGGAGTGGACGCCGAGCACATCGTCCCACTCGCCGAAGCCTGGCGATCGGGAGCCAAGGACCTCGACACCGACACCCGGCGCCGGATCGCCAACGACGCGGTGAACCTCATCGCCTCCGACCCCTCGGCCAACCGCTCCAAAGGTGACCAGGACCCCTCCGACTACCTTCCGCCGGGAAGTTTCCGGTGTGGCTATATCTGGCACTACCTCCAGGTGAAAGTAAAGTACGGGCTGAGCGTGGACCAGGACGAACAGACCGCACTGCGCACCGCGGTGGACGACTGCGTACAGCGAGGTGAATTCAAATAACGGAAGTCATCGAACTACCCGACAAGGCCTCGGTCATGACCCGGGAGGCAGGGACGATCTCCGGCGAGCTCGACATCACCCTCGACCCCGATGGCCGCGGGCTGGTGCGCTACCGGGAAACCGAGGAGTGGTACACGATCGGGAACCTCGATGACGAGGAACCGCGGACCTGGGAAACCTGCCGGGAACTGGCGGAGGCTATTACGAAGGGGATCGGGGCCAGGGACGCGGCGGGGAACAAGATCCCGTTCGAGAGTTGAGGATTGCGGGCGGCTCGGGCGGGGGATGCTCGTTGGGTGAAGCGGGCTTCGCTCGCGGGTGAGGGAGGGGCCTTGCTCGCTGGGGCGAGGAGGGGGTGGGTCCTTGGCGGAATGAGCCCATCCGGATCGGAGGGGTGGGCTCATTCCGCGAGAAGTGGTCGGAACCGGGGGTGTCGTTATCGCGGGGTGGCGTGGTTCGGGGATATGGGGGGTACGGGGTCGTCCCAATTGATTCGGTAGCGTTGTTCGGTGCCGAGCATCTTCTCGGGGTTCATGGCTCGGGCCATTATCGGCATGACCAGCTGCATGATCTTGCGGGCCACCGGGCCCGGGGTCTTGCTGTGGTTGATCTTGGCGGCGCGGGCCGCGACTCCTTCCACTCGCGTGCGGCGCAGGTTCTCGTAGGTGGCGAAAGCGGTGGCCGGGTCGTCGATATCGCGTAGGCAGCGGGCCAGTTGTACGGCGCTCTCCACCGCCAGTGCGGCGCCTTGGCCGGAGCTGTTGGAGGGGGCGTGTACCGCATCGCCGACCAGTACCATCCGGCCCCGGTACCAGTGCGGTACCGGCGGCATGATGTGGAGCGCGCCGGTGACCTCCAGTTGCTCGGGGGTGGTGGCGCGGGCGAACTGCCCGCCGGGGATGTCGTCTCCGTACACCTCGCGCAGGGTGTCGAGCCACTGTTGCGCCGGGATATCCCTCGCCTCGGACAGCGAGAGGTACCGCGTGCTCGGCAGGTTCACGCCCCAGCCGACGCGGCCGTCGCCGAGAGCCCAGTACAGGTAGTAGGCCTGTTTGCCGTAGGCGAAGACCATGGTGCGCGGCGGGATATCGGCGTCGCATTCGATGGTGGCGCCGAATCCGAGCATGCCGGTGTATTCGGGGCCGGGTGCCCGCGGATCGATCAGCTCGCGCACGGTCGACCGGACACCGTCGGCACCGATCAGGATATCGGCGGTGGCGGTGGTGCCGTCGGCGAAACGAGCCGTGACACCGGCGGTGGTCTGCTCGGCCGCCACCAGGCGTTTGCCGAAGGTGACCGGGACTCCGGCGGCCACGGCCCGTTCGTGTAGTGCCAGGTGCAGCTCGGCGCGATCCACGAGCTGCAGCGGCGGCTGATCCGGCAGAACGGGCGCGGGCAGCAGTTTCCCGCCGACCGACAGGCTCATCCGGGGTACCGATACCGCGATATCGCGGACCGCGTCGCCGGCGCCGATCAGATCGAGCGCGGCCACCCCGTTCGGGGCCAGCGCGAGCCCGCTGCCGATGGTGTGGGCCGGGCCCGGATAGGACTCGTAGATTTCGGCGGCGATACCCGCCTTGCGCAGGGCGGTGGCCGCGACCGGCCCCGCGATTCCGCCGCCGATCACCAGGGCGGTGTCGATTCTGGACATGGGTGTACTCCTCATGGAGGTGTGTTTCGGATCCGATGGATCCGAACCGCCCCGTCGTCCACTCACCCGGTTATCCTGTGTTCTGCCAAACTCGCGGCCGGGTGTGCGTAGGCGGGCACGGTCCGAGACAGGTGACCCGAGCTCGATGGCGGTGTTGCCGCACCTCCATCGAGCCCGGTGCAAATTCAGTGATCGCTGGTCGTATCGGCCCCCTTCACGTAATCGCGGGCACGCGCGGAATCCACTTCCGGTCCGCTGTGCCACGCCTGCCATTCCGCCAGGTCGGGGAAGGTGCCGTCGAGCAGTTCGGCCCGGAGTTCGCGGGTCCAGCTGGCCTCGGCCCGCAGGACGGCCAGTCCGTATTCGGATTCGATCAGGAACAGCCGCGGCAGCTGCCCGGCGAGTTCGGCGAACTCCCGCTCGGTGTGCGCGATCCGCTCGTCGAGAGCGACCAGCCGGCGGCCGAGCAATTCGGCGACCTCGGCCGGCGGCAGGCACGCCAGGATCGACAGCCCGGCGACGAAGCGGCTCTGTTCGGGTTCCGGGTCGGCGATCAGTTCCCGGGTCCAGTCGACGAGTTCGGTGCGACCGGCAGCGGTGATCCGGTAGATCACCCGCTCCGGGCGGGCGCCTTCGCGTTCGCTGCCGGTCACCTCGAGAAATCCGGCCTTCGCCAGATTCTGGACGACCGTGTAGAGCGACCCCCACTTGATATCCATATCGCGGTCTTTGCCGTAGTCACGCAGCCGCGCGGCGATCTGGTACCGGTGCATGGCCTCGTCCTGCATCACGGCGAGGACCGCCAGCGCCAGCAAGTTGCCGACCTTGCGTTTCTTCGCCATGCACCCTCCTTACTCGTCTACGAATATACGCAGACGAGTATGCGGCAGCAAGGCCCTACAGCAGATGTCCGGGGGCGGCCAGCCGCCACGAATCCAGGACGATGGCCCGCATCTCCTCGGCGTCGTCCAGCGCGGCCAGCCGCACCCGGACCCACGGGTTGCCCGCCTCGTGCCCCGCGATCCAGAACTTCGCGGGTTCGGCGAGCACCAGTTCGTCCCGGTCGACCACCGGGCACCGCACCGCCATCGAGGTCTCGTCCTCGGGCAGGGTGAGAAAAAGCCTGCGCTCCACCCGGAATACCGGCATTCCCCAGGTGAACTGCTCGGAGGTCTCGGGCAGTGAGAGCGCGTAGGTGCGGACGTCGTCCCCGGTGGCGGTCATGGACGAAATTCTGCCCCGGCGAGACCCGGCACCCAACCCGGACGGCCGGGCGCCGGAGGCTCAGACGTCGGCGCGGATCGTCCCCGAAAGCTCCACTCCGGCATCGGTGAGCTGGTCCAGCGCCCGCTCCACAGTGCCGGGTGCGACCCCCGCCGTGAGGTCGAGCAGCACCCGCGTCGCGAAACCCGCCGTGACGGCGTCCAAGGCGGTGGCCCGGACACAGTGGTCGGTGGCGATACCGACGATATCGACCTGTTCGATCTCCCGGCCGCGCAACCAATCGGCCAGTGGCGCCCCCTCTTCCGAGGCGCCTTCGAAACCCGAGTAGGCGGCCGAGTACTCCCCCTTCGAGAACACCGCCTGCACCGCGCTCGTATCGAAATTCGGATGGAAATCCGCACCGGAAGTGCCGACGCGGCAATGCGGCGGCCAACTGTCCACATAGTCGGGCGACTCGGAGAAATGGGAACCGGGATCGACGTGATAGTCGCGGGTGGCCACCACCGCGTCGTACTCGGAGCCGGCCACATAATCGCTGATCAGCTCCGCGATGCGAGCACCACCCGCCACGGCGAGGGACCCGCCCTCGCAGAAGTCGTTCTGTACATCCACCACGATCAGCGCGCGTCTCATACCCCTCAGTGTGCGCGCCCTGTTCCGGTCAGGCCACAAATGTGGTGGGCACGGCGGGATCGCCGGCGGACAATTTGAGGCCCTCCCACGGCAGGCTCACCAGTCCGCGAGCCACCAGATCGCGAGATTCGGCGAGTTCGGGGCGGTCGAGTACCTCGCCGCCGCGCACCAGCGGAACCATCAGTTCGCGCGCCTCGAACTCCCCGGAATCCGGTCGCTCGGCGGTAGCGGGGTAGACGATCTCCTCGACGATGGTCCCGGTGCGTCGCGCCAGTCGCAGCGCCCGTTTGGCACCGCCGCGCGACTCCTTGTGACTGGACCTCTTCGCCACCGGCACCCCGTCGACCTCCACCAGCTTGTAGACCATCCCCGCGGTCGGCGCGCCCGAACCGGTGACCAGCTGCGTACCCACCCCGTACGCGTCGACGGGTTCGGCGCGCAGGGCCGCGATCGCGTATTCGTCCAGATCACCGGATACAACGATCCGGGTGTTCGGCGCGCCCAGGTCGTCCAGTTGGCGGCGGACCTGCCGGGCCAGCACCCCGAGGTCACCGGAATCGATGCGGACCGCCCCCAGACGCGGGCCGGCCACCTCGACCGCCAGCGCGACACCGCGGGTGATATCGAAGGTGTCCACCAGCAGGGTGGTGCCGGCGCCGAGGGTCGCGACCTGACTGCGGAACGCCTCCACCTCGTGCTCCCCGTCGGGCCCGCTGTGCACCAGGGTGAAGGCGTGCGCGCTGGTCCCCGCGCCGGGCACGCCGTAGCGGCGGACCGCCTCGAGGTTGGAGGTCGCGTCGAAACCGGCCAGGTAGGCGGCCCGGGCCCCGGCCGGGGCCGCCAGTTCGTGGGTCCGGCGCGAACCCATTTCTATCGTCCGGCGCCCGGCCGCCGCACTGACCATCCGCGCGGCGGCGGCCGCGATCGCGCTGTCGTAGTTCAGCACCGACAGCACCAGTGTCTCCAGGACCACGCATTCCGCGAACGTGCCGGTCACCGACAGAATCGGGGAACCCGGAAAATACAGTTCCCCTTCCGCGTAGCCGTCGATATCGCCGGCGAACCGGAAATCTCGCAGCCATGCCACGGTCCGCTCGTCCAGGAACCGGGCCGCGACCTCGAGCTCCGCGGGGCCGAACCGGAACTGCCCGAGGGCGTCGAGCAGCCGCCCCGTCCCCGCGACCACGCCGTAGCGGCGGCCGTGCGGCAAGCGCCGGGCGAACACCTCGAACGTGCACCGGCGGGTGGCCGACCCGTCGGCGAGGGCCGCCGCCAGCATCGTCAGTTCGTATTGATCGGTCAGCAGGGCGGTGCTGCCCACCGCGTCGCGCAGGTCCACGGTGGTCACTGTAAACAGGCCGGGCCCACGGGCGGGGGAACCGCCGGTGGCGGACGTATCGTTCCTGCTCCGGGTGTTGTGAATTACTCCTCGAGTCGTACCCTTGAATTCATGGCCTTGTGCAATACAGCACCCCGCTATCGGACGATCGCGGTCCGCGCCGGAGCTCCCGGCGCCATGTTGTCGGCGGCACAGGCGACGCCCGAAGCGGTGGAAGCCACCGAGATCCTGGAGGCGGAGGACCGGCCGTGGGTCACCGTGGTCTGGGACGATCCGGTCAACCTCATGCACTACGTCGCCTATATCTTCCAGAAGCTGTTCGGCTACAGCAAAGCCAAGGCGACCGAGCTGATGCTGAAGGTGCACAACGAGGGCAAGGCGGTTGTCTCGTCGGGTTCGCGGGACAAGATGGAACAGGATGTGCGCCGGCTACACGCGGCCGGGCTGTGGGCCACCATGCAGCGCGACGACTGATCGGACGGTTACCGTAACGACGTGCGTAAATGGAGCCGGAAGAACTCATTGAGCGGTCTCAAGCTGCGGTCGGAGCTGGACGCGCGCGAAGCGAGTGTGCTGCGTTCCCTGGTGGGCGCCGTTTCGGGCCTGCTGGGTGAGCGGGCGTCCTCGGCGCCGGAGGACGAACTCGCCGCCCTCACCGGCCTGCGCAGCGGCAACACCCTCCCGCCCGACGACCCGCGACTCGCCCGGCTGCTTCCCGAATTCCACCGCGCCGAGCCCGGCTCGCCCGATGCCGACCGCGCCGACCTGAACAGCGCGCTGCGCGGCCTGCACGAGCCGGAGATCATCGACGAGAAGCTGGCCGCGGCCGGAGTCGTCCTGCACACGGTCCCGGAAGAGGGCGGCAAGATCCTGATCACCCCGGAAGAGGCGGACGCCTGGCTGACCGCGCTCACCGATGTCCGCCTGGCGCTCGGAGTGGTGCTCGAAATCGACGCCGACACGCCCGAGCAGTTCCCGCCCGACGATCCGCGCGCCCCGCATCTCGACGTCTACCACTGGCTCACCTGGATGCAGGACTCGCTGCTGCAGGCGATGGCCCCGTGACCGGCGCCCCCGGCCCCCGCAACGCCCTCACCGATATCGCCGGGCTGCTGGTGGGCCACCACCACGCCCTCGACCCGGACGCGACCCGCGGGTCCGGCGCGGCCACCGGTTGCACCGTGGTCCGGGCGCCGGGCGGCGCGACCGCCGCGGTCGATGTCCGCGGCGGCGGGCCCGGCACCCGGGAAACCGATCTCCTCGCGCCGTCCAACACCGTGCGGCAGGCACACGCCGTGCTGCTCACCGGCGGCAGCGCCTACGGCCTGGCCGCGGCCGACGGCGTGATGCGGCTGCTGGAGGAACACGGCGAAGGCATCCCGATGTCGCCCGAGGACCCGTCCCGGGTCGTGCCGATCGTGCCCGCGGCGGTGATCTTCGACCTGCCCGTCGGCGACTGGCACACCCGCCCGACCGCCGAGTTCGGCTACCACGCCGCGGCGGCGGCCGGAACCGATTTCCTGCGCGGCTGTGTCGGCGCCGGAGTGGGTGCGCAGGCCGGTTCGCTCAAAGGCGGAATCGGCAGCGCGAGTATCCGATTCACCGACGGCATGGCGGCCGGGCTCACGGTCGGCGCACTGGTCGTCGCCAACCCCGTGGGCTCGGTTTTCGACCCCCGCACCGGCCTGCCCTGGGGCGCGGGCACCGACGGACCGGACTTCTTCGGGCTGCGCCCGCCCGGCGCCGAACGGCTCGCGGCGGCGAACGCGCTACCCGTGAAATCGACCGTCCTCAACACCACCATCGGCGTGGTCGCCACCG
The DNA here is from genome assembly GCF_053589395.1 of Nocardia sp. NPDC003345. Lineage (NCBI taxonomy): Bacteria > Bacillati > Actinomycetota > Actinomycetes > Mycobacteriales > Nocardiaceae > Nocardia > Nocardia sp. NPDC003345. Next base: position 2,262 of record NZ_JBSFRU010000248.1, on the reverse strand, counting down.
ACGCGCCACTGGACCCGGCGGCCTGCCACCGGCTGGCCACGGTCGCCCACGACGGTCTGGCCCGGGCGGTCCGCCCCGCCCACTCCCCGCTCGACGGCGACACCTTCTTCGCCCTGGCCACAGGTACGGCCGAACCGCCGCCCCTGCCGGCGCTGCCGGGCGCGTTCCCCGCCGATCTCCCGCTGCTCGACGAACTCTGCACCGCCACCGCGGTCTGTGTGGAGCGGGCCATGGTCGACGCCGTCCTCGCGGCCGTACCGGTGGCCGGTATCCCCACCTATACCGACCTCCTGGGTTAGGGCCGGGAATACCCGAATATCCTCGACGGTTGTCGGCTCTGACGGGTCGGCGTGCGCCGAGACGATGTGTGGAAGGGTTCGATTGTGCTCGTGATCAGGGCCGACCTGGTGGATTCGATGGTCGCGCACGCGCGCGCCGATCACCCCGACGAGGCCTGCGGGATCATCGCCGGGCCGGAGGGTTCGGATCGGCCCGAACGATTCGTCTCGATGCTCAACGCCGAACGGTCGCCCACCTTCTACCGGTTCGACTCCGGTGAACAGCTGAAGGTCTGGCGGGCCATGGACGACGCCGACGAGGAACCGGTGGTGATCTACCACTCCCATACCGCGACCGAGGCCTACCCGAGCCGCACCGATATCTCCTACGCCTCCGAACCCGGCGCCCACTATGTGCTGATCTCCACCCGCGACCCCGAACAGCACGAACTGCGCAGTTACCGGATCGTCGACGGCGAGGTCACCGAGGAACCGGTACAGGTCGTCCCCGCCTACGAAACCGCTTGACCCCCACAGATTTCCGACCCCGACCGTAACGAGCTAGGAGTTTTCATGCCGGTCACCGTGTCCATCCCGACCATCATGCGCACCCACACCGGAGGCGAGAAGCGTGTCGAGGCCGAGGGGTCCACGCTCGCCTCGGTGATCGACAACCTGGAATCCAACCACCCGGGACTGGCCGAGCGGCTGCTCAAAGAAGGCAAACTGAACCGCTACGTCAACATCTACGTCGACGACGAGGATGTGCGTTTCTCCGGCGGTCTCGAGACCACGGTCGGCGAGGGCTCGACGGTGACGATCCTGCCGGCCGTCGCGGGCGGGGTCTGACGGACCGGTGGCACGCTACGAATCGCTGATCGCGACCCTCGGCGACACGCCGCTGGTCGGCCTGCGCACCCTCTCCCCGCAATGGGAGGGCGAGCGGCCGGTACGGCTGTGGGCCAAACTCGAGGACCGCAACCCCACCGGGTCGATCAAGGACCGGCCGGCGCTGCGGATGATCGAACAGGCCGAAACCGACGGCCGCCTCACCCCCGGCTGCACCATCCTGGAGCCCACCAGCGGCAACACCGGGATCTCACTGGCCATGGCGGCCAAGCTCAAGGGCTACCGGCTGGTATGCGTGATGCCGGAGAACACCTCGGTGGAACGGCGCCAGCTGCTCACCATGTTCGGCGCCGAGATCATCGATTCGCCGGCGGCCGGAGGGTCGAACCAGGCGGTCGCCAAGGCCAAGGAGATCGCCGCGGCCAACCCCGACTGGGTGATGCTCTACCAATACGGCAACCCCGCCAACGCACTCGCCCACTACGAGACCACCGGGCCGGAGATCCTCGCCGACCTGCCCGAGATCACCCATTTCGTAGCCGGTCTGGGCACCACCGGAACCCTGATGGGCACCGGCCGCTTCCTGCGGGAAAAGGTCCCCGGGATCCAGATCGTGGCCGCCGAGCCCCGCTACGGTGAGCTGGTCTACGGCCTGCGCAACATCGACGAGGGCTTCATCCCGGAACTCTACGACGAAACGGTACTCACCAGCCGATTCTCCGTCGGCCCCTACGACGCCGTCCGGCGCACCCGCGAACTGGTGCTAGAGGAAGGCATCTTCGCCGGAATCTCCACCGGCGCCATCCTGCACGCCGCCCTCGGGGTGGCCCGCAAAGTGGTCGCGGCCGGGGAACGGGCCGATATCGCCTTCGTGGTCGCCGACGGCGGCTGGAAGTACCTCTCCACCGGCGCCTACGACGGCACGCTGGAAGAAGCCGAGGAACGCCTGGAAGGCCAACTCTGGGCTTGAGTTGGTTGGAGCGGCTCCGCCGCTCGAGGTTCGGCCCTCCTGAGCGCCTGCTGTCAGCGCTCGAGACTGGCGGCTGCGCCGCTTCGCTTCGAGCGCTGACACGCGGCATCATGCCCGGCCAGAAGTTCCCCGCCGACTGGCTCTCGTCGGGCCTGGTGGTGACCG
>NZ_JBSFRU010000247.1:0-9792 GCF_053589395.1 Nocardia sp. NPDC003345 | reverse complement strand
ACATATAACAAACTCTTTCCCTCCACGAGGCTCTTCCTATCTGTCTGCTGTCAGCGCTCGAAGCGAGGCGGCGCAGCCGCGAGTCTCGAGCGCTGACAACAGACGCTCCGGGGGCCGAACCCCGCGCGGCGAAGCCGCGCCAAAATTCCAGTGCCGAGTGTGGGACTCGAACCCACACGTCCTTCCGGACAACGGTTTTTGAGACCGTCGCGTCTGCCAGTTCCGCCAACTCGGCGCACCGGGTGCACATGATATCCCCTCGGTGCCCGGTTTACCGAATGACGGGGTCCCTGAGCCCCGTGATGGCCACTTTGCGCAGGGTACGGGCACTGCCGGCGGGGGTGAAAGGTAGTCTTTACAGCACCCGATCGCGTGACGGCGGATCGACGGCCGTGGATCGGCCGGATCCGCCGTCCGTGGTATCGGGACGAGGCATCGGAACCAGAGGGGTCGTTTATGAGCACTAGTGCGGACGCCGCGGCGAAACGTGTGGTTGTCGCCGAGGACGAGGCGTTGATCCGGATGGATCTGGTCGAGATGCTGACCGAAGAGGGGTATCGCGTCGTGGGGGAGGCGGGCGACGGCCAGCAGGCGGTGGACCTCGCGGTGGAGCACCGGCCGGATCTGGTGATCATGGATGTGAAGATGCCGCGCCGCGACGGTATCGATGCCGCCGCGGAGATCGCATCGAAACGGGTTGCGCCGGTGGTGATCCTGACCGCTTTCAGTCAGCGGGATCTGGTGGAGCGGGCCCGCGATGCCGGTGCGATGGCGTATTTGGTGAAACCGTTCACCAAATCGGATCTGGTGCCTGCCATCGAGCTGGCGGCGAGCCGGTTCCACGAGATCACCGCGCTGGAGAGCGAGGTGGCGGGGCTGTCGGAGCGGTTGGAGACCCGCAAGCTGGTGGAGCGGGCCAAGGGTGTGCTGATGCAGACCCAGGGGCTGACCGAGCCGCAGGCCTTCAAATGGATTCAGCGCACCGCCATGGATCGCCGCACCACGATGAAGGCCGTGGCCGAGGTCGTGCTGGAGAACCTCGCCCCGCAGTAGCCCCCATAGTCGGCCTGTTCGTCCCTGTCACCCCGGCCGGTGGTGTTTTTACTTCTCCGAAACACAGGCCGGAAAACAATTTGCGGCGACATCATCCCGATGATCCGAATGTGACGCGGGATCAACATGGCGCGGTTATGTTTCTCACGAGTCGGCGTGGCCGGCTCCCTCGGCCGTCCGGGGTATTGATGAGGAACATAGGGGAAGATCGTGCTTGGTTCGATTTGGCTGTCGGGGGTGTCGCGTCGCGGTCGCACGGCGCGTGCGCTGATGGGTGTCACCGCGGCAGCGGCGCTGGTTCTGACCGGTTGTAGCGAGAAGACCGCGGGTGATTCGGGTGCGGCCGATACCGGTGGCCTGTCCATCAAGCCGTTGATGCAGGTCGACGCCGCGGGCAAGGAGGTCCCGGCCGCCGATACCGCCGCCGCGGCCGATCCGGCCGGTGACGGTTCCGCGACCTGCCCGCCCACCACGTCCATCGCTATGGCCGGCGCGCTGACCGGCCCGGACGCGGCCCTGGGCATCAATATCGTCAACGGCGTGAAGCTGGCGCTGGACCAGCACAACAAGGCCAATCCGGGCTGCCAGATCAAACTGAAGGAATTCGACACCGAGGGCGATCCGCAGAAGGCCAGCCAGGTGATCCCGCAGATCGTCAACGATCCGTCGGTGATCGGGCTGGTGGGGCCGGCGTTCTCCGGCGAGACCAAGGCCACCGGGCAGATCCTCAGCGACGCGGGACTCGTATCGGTGAGTTCCTCGGCTACCAACGCCACTCTGACCAAGAACGGCTGGAAGTCCTTCTTCCGCGGTCTGGCCAACGATGACGTGCAGGGTCCGTCGGTGGCGAAGTACCTGGTCGGGACCGCCGGGTACAAGAAGGTGTGCGTGATCCAGGACAACACCGATTACGGTGTCGGCCTGGCCGCCAGTATCACCGAGGGGCTGGGCGCGGCCGCCGATCCGGCGTGCTCGGCGAGCATCAAGAAGGGTGACAAGGACTTCTCCGCCACGGTCACCAAGATCTCGGGTGCGCAGCCGGACGCGATCTTCTATTCCGGCTACTACGCCGAGGCCGCGCCGCTGGTGCAGCAGCTGCGGTCGGGCGGTGTGGACGCCACCTTCGTCTCCGCCGACGGCACCAATGATCCGCAGTTCGTCTCACAGGCCGGTGGGTCCTCGGAGGGCGCGGTGCTGTCCTGCCCCTGCGGCCCGGCTCCGGACGAGTTCGCGACCGCCTACGAGGAACTGAACAAGCAGGCTCCCGGCGTGTACTCCGTCGAGGCCTACGACCTGGCGACAATCCTCGTGACCGGTATCGACGACGGGAAGCTGACCCGGCCCGAGCTGCTGGAGTTCGTGCGCGGCTACAGCGGTGACGGGCTGGCGCGGCACTACCAGTGGAACGCCGACGGCGAACTGTCGTCCGCGCTGATCTGGATCTACGAGGTCGGATAGCGAGTTCGCGAACGGTACGCGCACCGGGCACCGCCGGGGCGCGTACCGCTCGCTGCTCGGGTGTGGTCCGATGATGATGAGGGCGGATTACGAATGACAGCATCCATGCCGGTCGAGGTGGCCGTCTGGGCGCAGGGATCGATCGATTTCAACTACGAGGGCGTGATCGATCAGTTCTGGAGACTGACGGTCGACGGCCTGTCCTACGGGGCGATCTACGCGCTGGTGGCCGTGGGCTACACCCTGGTGTACGGGGTGCTGCGGTTGATCAACTTCGCGCATTCCGAAGTGTTCATGGTCGGTATGTTCGGGCAGTACGTGGGGCTGATGCTGCTGGGGTTCGCACCGAGCGGCAATGTGTACAGCGAGGGCGTCGTTCTCACGATCACCTATCTGGCGCTGGCCATGGTCTTCGGGATGGCGGTCTCGGGCGCGACCGCGGTCGGTCTCGAACGGGTGGCCTATCGGCCGCTGCGCCGCCGCGGCGCCAGACCGCTGACCTTCCTGATCACCGCGATCGGAATGTCGTTCGTACTACAGGAGTTCGTGCACTTCATCCTGCCGAAACTGTGGCCGGATCTGGGCGGCACCAACGCGCAGCAGCCGATCATGCTGGTCGAGCCGTCGGTGCAGTTCACCCTCTTCGGCGCCGAGGTCACCAACGTGACCCTGGTGATCGTGGTGTCGGCGGTCGCGCTGGCGGTGCTGGCCGATGTGCTGGTCAACCGCACCCGATTCGGGCTGGGTATCCGCGCGGTGGCCCAGGATCCCGATACCGCGACCCTGATGGGGGTGTCGCGGGAGCGGATCATCATGCTGACCTTCCTGATCGGCGGCCTGCTGGCCGGTGCGGCGGCGATGCTGTTCGTGTTGAAGATTCCCAACGGCATCATCTATTCCGGCGGTTTCGTCCTCGGGATCAAGGCGTTCTGCGCCGCTGTCCTCGGCGGTATCGGGAATTTGCGCGGCGCGCTGCTGGGCGGGCTGGTACTCGGAGTCGTCGAGAGCTACGGGCAGATGTTCTTCGGGACCGAATGGCGGGATGTGGTGGCGTTCGTGGTGCTGGTGCTGGTGCTGTTCTTCCGGCCGACCGGAATCCTCGGTGAGAGTCTCGGGAGGGCCCGCACATGAGCACAGCGAAAACCGGAACCCGCCGGGGCCTCGGCGACGAGATCCGCGCCTGGTGGGCCGGGCTGAGCCGGCCCGCGCAATGGGCGGTGGGGGTGCCGGCGCTGCTCCTGCTGGCCCTGCTGCCGCTGTACCCGCCACCGTTGCTGGACACCCCGGGCACCAGTTTCGGCGGGGTGATGGCCCAGTTCGCCATGTACGCGCTGATCGCCATCGGTCTCAATGTCGTGGTCGGGCAGGCCGGGCTACTGGACCTCGGATATGTCGGCTTCTACGCGGTGGGCGCCTATACCGTCGGCCTGCTCACGAGCCCGAACAGCCCGTGGAATCAGACCGACGGCGGCTGGCTGAACTCCGATTGGGCCTGGTTGGCCTGCGTACCGCTGGCGATTCTGGTGACCGCGGTCGCCGGATTGATCCTGGGTTCACCGACCCTGCGGTTACGCGGTGACTATCTGGCCATCGTGACCCTCGGATTCGGCGAGATCGTGCGGCTGCTGGCCGATAATCTCGGCGAGCTGACCAATGGGAGCCTGGGCCTGTCGGGTATCGCCTATCCGCGGGTGGGCGAATCCGAGACCCATCCCAACGGTGTGTTCTCCGCCGGGAACGTCGGTGATCCGGGCAGTTCCGATCTGCTGGAACGGGCCAACTCCGGGACCTGGTGGTACTGGGTCGGGATGATCGCGGTGGTCGCGGTACTGCTGCTGGTCGGCAATCTGGAACGCAGCCGGGTGGGCCGGGCGTGGGTGGCCATCCGGGAGGACGAGGACGCCGCCGAGATCATGGGCGTACCAACCTTCAAGTTCAAACTGTGGGCGTTCATGATCGGCGCGGGAATCGGCGGCCTGTCGGGCGCCCTGTTCGCCGGTCAGGTGCAGTTCATCAATCCGACCGGATTCAACATCATCAACTCGATGCTGTTCGTCTGCGCGGTGGTGATCGGCGGCTCGGGCAACAAGCTCGGGGTGATCGTCGGCGCGTTCCTGGTGGTGTATCTGCCGAACCGGTTGATGTCGGTGGAGATCGCCGACGACGGCACCACCGGATATGTCCAGCTGGCGATCGTGGCGGTGCTGTTCGTGGCCCTGCTGGTGGGCTGGCGGCTGTGGGCGCGGAACCTGACCGGGCTGCCGCGCTGGGTCTATCTCGCGGTCTCGGTGCTGGCGGCGGTGTACGCGGTGCTGCTGTTGAGCAGTGTGCTCATGACCTACGCCGGTGGCGCGAAGAGTCTCGGTGACCTGAAGTATCTGTATTTCGGTATCGCACTGGTGGTGATGATGATCCTGCGACCCCAGGGCCTGTTCCCGGTCCGGCAGAAACTGCTCGCCTACGGCCGGCAGATCGTACGGGCCGTCCGCCGCCCGGTGGGCGGCGCGAGCGCGGAGGCGGCCTCGTGACCGGACCCCATTCGGGCGACGCCCTGTTCGACAACGAGGATATGGCCGCGGGGTACGCCGCGGCCGAGCCCGCGCCGAAATCGGCGGGGGTCGTGGACGTCACCGCCGTCGACCCCGCGCTCGGTGATGCCGAGGCCGTCGCGGAAGTGGTCGCCGCGCACCGGGAGATCCGCACCGAAGTGGGCGCGCCGCTGTTGAGCACGGAGGATCTCACCGTGCGGTTCGGCGGGCTCACCGCGCTGGATTCGGTGAGTTTCGAGATCCGGCGTGGCGAGATCCTGGGCCTCATCGGACCCAACGGTGCCGGGAAGACCACCTGCTTCAACGCCATCACCGGTGTGTACCGGCCGGCCGCGGGCACGGTGTACTTCGACGGCAAACCACTGACCAAGACCAAACGGAACGCGATCACCCGGCTCGGTATCGCCCGGACCTTCCAGAATGTCCGGTTGTTCGGGGAGATGACCGCCCTGGAGAACGTCGTCGTGGGTACCGATGCCCGTCACCGCACCTCGGTGGCGGGGGCAATCCTGCGGACGGCGCGGCACCGCCGGGAGGAACGCGACGCCGTCGAACGCGGGATGGCGCTGCTGGAATTCGTGGGTATCGCGCCGCGCGCGGTCGAGAAGGCGCGCAATCTCTCCTACGGCGATCAGCGCCGGCTGGAGATCGCGCGGGCTCTGGCGACCGAGCCGAAACTGTTGTGCCTGGACGAACCGGCCGCCGGCTTCAATCCGAGTGAGAAGTCCGCGCTCATGGATCTGATCCGCAAGATCCGCGACGACGGGTTCACCGTGCTGTTGATCGAGCACGATATGCGGCTGGTGATGGGCGTCACCGATCGCATCGTGGTGCTGGAGTTCGGCCGCAAGATCGCCGACGGGCTGCCCGCCGAGATACGCACCGATCCGGCCGTGATCGCGGCGTATCTGGGTGTGCCCGACGACGAACTGACCGACGCGGACGTTTCGGCGTCCACGGCCGCGATACGCGCGGAACAGGCCGGGGAAGCCGGCGGAGCGGAGGAGCGTCGATGAGCACGGCGGGTACCGGCAGCGAGACGAGCGGCGTCGGGAAAGCCGGCGGTGCGGCGCTGCTCGAGGTCGACGACATCGTCGTGCGCTACGGCAGAATCCAGGCGCTGCACGGTATCTCGCTGCGCGTCGCCGAGGGTGAACTGGTGACCCTGCTCGGCGCCAACGGCGCCGGGAAGACCACCACCATGCGCGCGCTGTCCGGGCTGCTGCCGCTGAGCGAGGGACGGATCCTGTTCGAGGGCCGCGATATCAGCCGGTTGAAGGCACACGAACGGGTCCTGGCGGGGCTGGTCCAGGCCCCCGAGGGTCGTGGCGTGTTCCCCGGCATGACCGTGCGCGAGAACCTCGATATGGGCTGTTACGCGCGGCCGTTCAAGAAAAAGGCGGATCACGAAACGGCCCTGGAGCGGGTATTCGAACTCTTCCCGCGGCTGCGGGAGCGGCAGAAACAGGTCGGTGGCACCCTGTCCGGCGGTGAACAGCAGATGCTGGCCATCGGCCGCGCGCTGATGGCCCGGCCCCGGCTGCTGCTGCTCGACGAACCGTCCATGGGCCTGGCGCCGATGGTCATCCAGCAGATCTTCCGGATCATCGCCGAGATCAACGCCACGGGTACGACGGTGCTGCTGGTCGAACAGAACGCCCGGCAGGCGCTGGCACGCAGCGACCGGGGCTACATCATGGAGACCGGCGAGATCACCAAGACCGGCCCCGGCCGGGATCTGCTCGACGATCCGGCGGTCCAGGCCGCGTATCTCGGCGTCGGCTGAGCGACCGGGCGGGCCGCGGGGCGCCGCGTGCCCGCCCGACCCGACGGCCTGCCCGGTTGTCGGGGGGAGTCCCTAGACTCTCGGGGTGTGACCCCACCGACCACCGCGCAGCCGACCGCCCCCGCCTCCGCCGACGCCTCCGGATCCTCGGGGGAGCGGCCCACGCTGCTGCTACTGGACGGGCACTCCCTGGCCTACCGGGCGTTCTACGCGCTGCCGGCGGAGAACTTCCAGACGGTCACCGGCCAGACCACCAACGCCGTGTACGGGTTCACCGCCATGCTCATCAACCTGCTGCGCGACGAGAAGCCCACGCATATCGCGGCGGCGTTCGATGTCTCCCGGCAGACATTCCGGGTGGACGCCTATCCCGAATACAAGGCGAACCGGTCGAAGACACCGGATGAGTTCCGCGGCCAGGTCGAACTCACCAAAGAGGTGCTGGGCGCGCTCGGCGTACCGGTGATGGCGATCGAGGGCTACGAGGCCGACGACATCATCGCCACCCTCACCACCCAGGCCGTACCGCAGGGTTTCCGGGTTTTCATCGTCACCGGAGATCGCGACGCCATCCAGCTGGTCAACGACGACGTCACCGTTCTCTACCCGAAGAAGGGCGTCTCCGATCTCACCCGCTTCACGCCCGAGGAGGTCGTGGGCAAATACGGGCTCAGCCCCACCCAGTATCCGGACTACGCGGCGCTGCGCGGTGACCCCAGCGACAACCTGCCCGGCATCCCGGGCGTGGGGGAGAAAACCGCCGCGAAATGGATCCGCGAATACGGCGACCTGAACACTCTGGTCGACAAGGTCGACGAGGTGCGCGGCAAGGTCGGCGCCGCGCTGCGCGCGAATCTCAGCAGTGTCGTGCTCAACCGTCAGCTCACCGAAATGGTCCGCGACGTACCCCTGCCGTACACGCCGGACCAGCTGGCCCAGGGGGCGTGGAACCGGGAACGGATCCATCAGCTGTTCGACGACCTGGAATTCCGGGTACTGCGCGACCGCCTCTTCGAAACGCTGGCACCCCCGACCACCGAGGCCGAAGTCGGTTTCGAGATCAGCGGCAGCACACTGGAACCCGGAAGCGTCGCCGACTGGCTCGCCGAACACGCGAAAGCGGAATCCCGGCACGGGCTGTCCCTGTCCGGAAACGGCACCCCCGCCGCCGGTGACGTCCGGGCTCTCGCCATCGCCGGCGCCGACGGGGAATCCGGCTATATCGACGTCACCACCCTCACCGCCGAGGACGAGGCCGCGCTCGGTGCCTGGCTGGCCGACCCCACCCGATACAAGGCCCTGCACGAGGCCAAGAGCGCCGTCCATGCCCTGCGCGGTCGCGGCTGGACCCTCGCCGGACTCACCAGCGATACCGCGCTCGCGGCGTACCTGGTCCGGCCCGGGCAGCGCAGCTTCAACCTCGACGACCTCTCCCTGCGCTACCTGCACCGCGAACTCCGCAACGACACCGACGCCACCCCCCAGTTGTCTCTGCTGGACGCCGAGGACTCCGTCGACGCCGAACTCGCCCAGAACGAGATGCTGCGCGCCCGCGCCGTCGCCGATCTGGCCGACGCCCTCGACATCGAACTCGCGAAGATCGAATCCACGCCGCTGCTCGACGAGATGGAACTGCCGCTGCTCGGCGTGCTCGCCGAACTCGAGGACGCCGGCATCGGCGTCGATACCGGCCGCCTCGGCGAACTGCAGCGGCAATTCGCCGACAAGGTCACCGAGGCCGCCGACGCCGCGTACGGGGTCATCGGCAAACAGATCAACCTCGGCTCGCCCAAACAGCTGCAGGTGGTGCTGTTCGACGAACTCGATATGCCGAAGACCAAACGCACCAAAACCGGCTACACCACCGATGCCGACGCCCTGGAATCGCTCTACGAGAAAACCGAGCACCCGTTCCTGCAGCATCTGCTCGCCCACCGCGACGCCACCCGCTTGAAGGTCACCGTCGACGGCCTGCTCAAAGCGGTCGCCGACGACGGCCGCATCCACACCACCTTCAACCAGACCATCGCCGCCACCGGCCGCCTGTCCTCCACCGAACCCAACCTGCAGAACATCCCCATCCGCACCGATACCGGCCGGATGATCCGCGACACCTTCGTCGTCGGCGAGGGCTACGAATCGCTGATGACCGCCGACTACAGCCAGATCGAAATGCGCATCATGGCCCACCTCTCCGGCGACGAAGGCCTGATCGAGGCCTTCAACTCGGGCGAGGACCTGCACAGCTTCGTCGCCTCCAAAGCCTTCGACATCCCCATCGGCGAGGTGTCCCCGGAACTGCGCCGCCGTATCAAGGCCATGTCCTACGGCCTGGCCTACGGACTCAGCTCCTACGGACTCTCCGCCCAGCTGAAGATCAGCACCCAGGAGGCGAAGGAGCAGATGGACATCTACTTCTCCCGCTTCGGCGGCATCCGCGACTACCTGCAGGCCGTGGTCGAACAGGCCCGCAAGGTCGGCTACACCCAAACCCTCTTCGGCCGCCGCCGCTACCTGCCCGACCTCGACCACAGCAACCGCCAGCGCCGCGAAGCCGCCGAACGCATGGCCCTCAACGCCCCCATCCAGGGCACCGCCGCCGACATCATCAAAGTCGCCATGATCAACGTGCACCGCGCCCTAGCCGACTCCGGTCTGCGCTCCCGCATGCTGCTCCAGATCCACGACGAACTCGTCTTCGACGTCGCCCCCGGGGAAGAGGAACCGCTCCGCGCGCTCGTACTCGACAAGATGTCCTCGGCCATCGAACTCTCGGTGCCGCTGAGCGTTTCGGTCGGCGTGGGTCGCAGCTGGGACGCGGCGGCACACTGAAATATTGGAGCGGCTCCGCCGGGAAGGTGAAGTTCGGATCAGACGCTTCGCGGAGGGTGAGTTGAGAGGTGACCTCTCCGCGAAGGTGAATTCGGATGTGCCCCCTTCGCGAAG